>CAMNAT010000271.1 GCA_946531785.1 uncultured Oscillospiraceae bacterium | reverse complement strand
ATCAAATTACCAAAAAATCCCGTCAGGTTTTTGCGCATATTGCAAAAAGAAAAAAAGACCCGCTGGGGTCATGAGTACTATTGTTGACAATTACATACCGAGGTGCTATAATATGCTTGTACGCAAAGGTGCGGTGGATTTTATTGAAAGTACGTTGATACAATTGAAGTCAAAAAGAATATTGAGCGCGGCGATGGCGCTTGCAATGCTGGGCACAGGTATAGGCGCGCCGTCTGTGGATTTTTCCGGGGGCAGCACAGCTATCTCGGCTAGTGCGGAGACTTATGGAGATTTAACTTATACTATTCGTGATGATGGTACGGTTGAAATAACTGGTTGTGATAAGTTGTATCCCGGCACCAAGGCAAAGTGGAATGCAATAAACGTCAGCTATGATTATAACAATGAAGCATTGTTAAAAGCCACTATCCATTGTTCCGACGGCGATATTGTCCCCGGAGATTCAAGCTCAGTGGGCATATGTACAAAAGACTTATCTCATCGGAAAGACAAAATATTACGGTGCATACAACGCTGTCAAGAACGTCAAGTGCAAATAAAAATTATTTAAAGGGAAGTGTTCTGATGAAATTGAAACGAATACTAAGCGCAATATGTGCGGCGGCGATGGCTGTATCGGCGACTGTACTTCCGGTCAGTAAAAACAGAACAGGGTTATTGCTTTCTGTAAAAGCCAGCGCAGCCAGCTACACAAATGAGGAGTTTGAGTATACTGAATACGGTGACGGCTCTGTCGTGATCGAAAAGTATATAGGCTCGGGCGGAGATGTTGTTATTCCGGCTATGATCGAAGATAAAACTATAACTGGTATAGGCAGCGATTCCTTTGCAAATTGCACCGGAATTACCAGCATAACCGTAAGCGACGGAATAAGTGCGATTGGAGACAGAGCCTTTTCCGGCTGTACCAATCTAAAAAACGCCGTTATCCCCGGAAGTGTCCGATGGATAAGCAGCATGGCGTTTTATAATTGCAGAAAGCTTGAAAGTGTAGATATAGCAGAGGGTGTTTATGACATAGGCTATGCGGCATTTCAAAACTGCATTAAGCTGAAAAATATTGTGCTCCCGAGTACGATAACTGATATTCCTAAAAATACGTTCGAAAATACAAAAATTTTGAACGACCAGACGGGCAGTCTAAAGTATGTCGGTGACTGGCTCGTTTATGCCTCCAATGATATTATACGCGCTGATATCAAGGAGGGGACTCGCGGTATCTCTGCTTCGGTATTTGCATACTGTGTCGATCTGGAAAGTGTCAAAATTCCGGATAAAGTAAAATGTATCCCAAATAATTCGTTCTACGGCTGCAGCTCCCTGACAGAGGTGGACTTGCCTGACGATCTTGAAAGAATAGACTGGGATTCCTTTTCGGGGTGCACCGGGCTTACCAATATCTATATTCCTGAAAAGGTGATGTGGATAGATTCGTCTGCTTTTTCAGGCTGTTCCGGCATTATTAATATGGACGTGTCTCCCGATAACAGCACCTATACATCTATTGACGGCGTGGTGTATAAAAAGGATCTGAAGCAGGTAATATATTGTCCGAAAAAAAAGAAAAATGTAGTGATAGCCGATTCCGTTGACACTATCTGTATGGCTGCTTTTTCAGGGTGCAGTGAGCTTACAGACGTAGTAATACCCGAAGGCGTCACAACTATAGAATATGGGGCTTTTGCCGGCTGTACCAGTCTGAAAAGTATTGTGATACCGGATACTGTCACAAGCTTAGGTGACAGCGCCTTCTTCCGTTGCAGTGCGGTTGAAGAGGTGTCCATACCTGACAGTATCACTACCCTTGGTAAAGACGTTTTTGCGGGTTGTTCATCTCTGAAAAGCGTTGTGATACCTGATTCTGTAACATTTTTGGATACCTTTGTATTTTATGAATGCACCAGCCTTTCGGACGTGACAATAGGCAATTCGGTGACAAAGATAGACGATTGCGCGTTTGCCGATTGCAGCAGTCTGACAAGCATTACTCTTCCGGACAGCTTCACCGCTTTTGGCAGTAATGTTTTTCAGAACTGTAAGCTTCTTAAAAGCATAAATGTAAGCGAAAGCAACAATAATTATGTCACTATCGACGGTATACTTTATGATAAAGAGGTAACTCATATAGCCTATGCTCCGGAAGGGATAACAAAAATTGTCATACCTGACAGTGTGACAAGGATCAACGATTATACCTTCAGCAGATATTCAAGACTTACCGAGGTATACATTCCCGATGGTGTCACATATATAGGTATAAGTTCCTTCTTTATGTGCGGAAGCCTTGAGACTGTCAGGATACCCGATGCCGTTGAGGTTATTAATCGTGAAGCTTTCCTTGACTGCGAAAGCCTTAAAGAGATGACTCTTTCTAAAAATGTGTCTTTGATAGATGAATTTGCATTTTGGGGCTGCGAAGCTCTGACTGATGTTTACTATGACGACACGATCGAACAATGGAATGCTATTCAGATAAATGCTGCTAATGATAGTCTGTTAAAGGCAAAGATACATTGTTCAGACGGAGATATTATCCCGCCGCACACGCATGATTATGTATTCGTGTTGACTGAATCCGCAACCTGCACTCAGCCCGGCGAGAAGATAGGCACCTGCACATTTTGCGGAGATACGATAGTAAAGACAATACCTGAAAAAGGTCACAGCTGGGATTTTGGAAAGATAAATAAGGAATCAACCTGTACGGAGGATGGTGAAAAGCAGTTCACCTGCAAGGTTTGCGGTGAGACTAGGACAGAGAGTATACCTGCCGCGGGTCACAAATTTACCGATAGGACCGTATCTCCCACCTATGATTCTCAAGGCTACACCGAGCATACCTGCTCAGTTTGCGGCTACTCCTACAAGGACAGCTATACTCCCAAGAAGCAGCGCATGAGCATCGCTAACGCGACAGTGACCGTAGCAGCGACCAGCGTGTATACCGGAAAGGCATTGACTCCTACTGTGACTGTTAAGCTGAACGGTAAGACTCTTACTAAGGGCACGGACTACGCTGTTGTTTATAAGTCCAACACCAATTGCGGCAAGGCGACGGTGACTGTGACCGGTAAGGGTTCATACACGGGCACGAAATCCGGCTCGTTCATCATTAAGCCTAAGAAGGTCACAGCCAATAAGCTGACCTCGCCCAAGACAAAGCAGATAAAGGTCACTTGGACTAAGGCGGCGGGCGGCGTCACCGGATATGAGGTTCAGATAGCGACCAACAGCAAGTTCACTAAGGGCAAGAAGTCTTATACCGTGGCTAAGGCGAGTGCGGCTAGCAAGACCATCACTAAGCTCAAGAAGGGTACCAAGTATTACGCCCGCGTGCGTGCATATAAGACTGTCGGTAAGACCAAGTATTACGGTGCATGGAGTGCGGTAAAGAACGTCAAGTGTAAATAATCTGAATAATACTACTGACCGTCCGGACTTCCGGGCGGTCTTTTGTTGACAATTTCATACCGATATAATATAATTAACACATACACAAACCTGCGGTGAATTTTTCTGAAAGGACGTTGATACTATGAATGCTAAGAAATTTTTGAGCGCGGCGCTCGCACTTGCGATGTTGGGCGCAGGCGTAGGCGCGCCGTCTGTAGAGCCTGCTGGTTTTGATACTGCTATCACGGCTAGTGCCGCTACATATCAAGGCTTTGAGTATGAGGTCAGCGGTGATAATGTTACCATTACCGGTTATACAGGTTCAGATACAGAAATTGTTATCCCATCGGTTATTGATGGAAAAAAGGTCACAAGCATTGGAGACTGGGCATTTAGTGAATGTTACAGCCTTAAAACTGTAAAGCTACCCGATAGTCTTACAAGTATTGGTGATTTTGCTTTCCAGCTGTGCGGTATTACCAACAT
>CAMNAT010000270.1 GCA_946531785.1 uncultured Oscillospiraceae bacterium | reverse complement strand
ATATTTGTAATCCGGTTATATCCGCGTCAAAGTCCTCCGGAACATTTACAAGTCCCACGCCCTTGACATGCTCCAGAGAGTCGGTGTATTCGAGCTTATCGCCCGGATCGGCATATACCTGCTCGATCTCCGTCCGCTCCGGCACGATGTATTCCGCGAGAGGTCCGTTGTTTTTAAGCATCTCCTGCGCGAAGAATTTTGAGACAAGCACGCCGCCGATATCGTTGGTGTGCGTATAGTCGCGCGAATTTTCGTCCGAGCGGAAGAAGTCCCACGACTTTACCGGGCCCGCGGTTTCAAAGTATTCGGTCGAGCGGCTCCACATATCTATGAAGGCGCAGCCCGCCTCCTCCGCCGCAGCCTTTGCCGCGTTGCGGTAGTCGCCGAGAAGATTTCTCAGCTTGCCGTCCGGCATGAACAGTATGCGGTTTATCGGTGAGCATATTATCGGCTCCGCGCCATGCGAGCGCGCGATAGCCGCAAGCTCCAAAAGATTCTTTTTATAGCCGCCGAACGCGTCAAGCTCCGGCTTTTTCTGATCGTTATGCCCGAACTCGATCACCATGAAATCACCCGGGCGCAGTCTGTTTTCAAACGCCTTCAGATTGGTTGACATAAATTCACTCGTGCATGAGCCGGACTGCGCGTGGTTCGCCACCGCAAGGGCGCTCGTTGTGAGCGCCGGGAACGCCTGTCCCCAACCGCAGAAGGTCGAGGTCGGGTTATACGGATACTCAGCAGGCTGATCGGTAACGGTCGAGTCGCCGCATATCCACACTGTCGGGATATCCACCGGCGACGCGGTCGCTGTCGCGGTGATGTCGCCATCGGTCGCGATCTCGATCACTATGCCCTTTGAATTCTCATACTCCGCGCCGTAAAAATGGCGGTCGCACACATTCACAGCAAAGGTGATCTCCCTTTCCTCTCCCGCCTTTATCACAGCATCGCGCAGCACAAAGCTGCGGTGCTGAGCATAGAGCGAAAAATCGGTATCGTTATGCGCCTTTATCATCACGCATACCTCATAGGTGCCATGCGGCGCCTTTAATTCTATCCTTAACGGTTTGTTTACATAGCTTTTCATTACTTCACGATTCCCTTTCTGAACGCATCCACAAGGGCATGCAGATCCTTTATCTTCTTCCTTATCCTCACGCCCTCATCCGTATCCTTTATCAGCAGCCGCTCCGGAGCCATGTCGATGACATCAAGCGACGAATACATATCGTTGTCCGTTCTGATCGCGGTCTTTACCGAGTCGAACGCGTCATGAGCGGAAAGCATCAGTCCATGTGAGTTGAAAAGCAGAGTGTAGCCCGCGATGCCCGTCTGTCCCTGATATGCCTTTGAAAGTCCGCCGTCTATTATGAGCAGCTTGCCTCCGGCATGGATCGGGCTCTCGCCCTTCTTGATCTTGACAGGAACATGACCGTTTATGATATGCGAGTAGCTTTCCGGATCAACACCGAATTCGCTGAGTATCTTATTGCATATCGCCGGATCTGATATGAGGGTGTAATACGGATCCTTGATCTCCGTCCACACCTCGCTGTCGGCAATGAAGTACCGCTCGAACGAGGTCATCTTGTTCTTGCCGTATGCCGGTGAGCCGGCACCGCACCACAGATACCAGAGGAAGTCGCGTCCGTACTTTCTCTCCCGCGCGTCTGCCTTTCCGAAATAGCCCCAGCGCGCTACCTGCTCGGCGCGATCTAAGAGAGCCTTGCCCTTTACAACCTCGCCCGCGATCTCGTACTCGGCAAATTCACCGTCCTTGGTCATAGGGATGCAGCCGTGATAGAGCAGATTGTTATTGGAAACAAGGTACATGCTGCCCTTTGAATATATAAATCTGATATGCGCCTGCAGCTTTTCCGAATGCAAAAACGACGAGCGCAGCGAGATCATGAGATCGTTCTCCGCCTCGGTGAGCTTATACGGATCCTCCGGGTCGATGGTCGGGAAGTTCTTGTCGAGCAGCTCATAGGTCTTGCCCTCGATGGTTATCGTTCCCTTTTCATAGTCGATCTTATCGAGCAGGAGGCGGTTCTCCATGTGGAACTCCGGATGCTCCTTTATTATCTGTCCCTCGAGCTTAAAGCGGATTATCGATATCGCCTTATGCAGCTTTGCCCAGAACGCCTCATCATGCTTGGTGATATTCACCGAATTCGGGTTGCGCGGGATGAAGCACGTGCACGGATCGTCGTCATAGGTCTCCATTGCGAACACCGTGAGCTGGCGCAGATTGATGCCGTAGCCGTCCTCGATGCAGTCAAAGTTACAATACTTTGTGCTGATCGCGATAACATTCGCGATACATGCGCGCGAGCCTGCCGCCGCGCCCATCCACTCGACATCATGGTTGCCCCACTGGATATCAACACTGTGACTCTTCATGAGCCGGTCAAGGATGATATCGGCGCGCGGGCCGCGGTCGAAGATATCGCCGATTATATGCAGCTTCCCGATAGCAAGATTCTGGATCAGGTGCGCTATCTCTACGATGAACGCGTCCGCCTGCCCGAGCTCGATTATGGACATTATAGTCTGGTTATAGTATTGCTCCTTATCCGAGCTGAAATCTGTGACCGCATGGATAAGCTCATCGATTATGCCGCCGAAGGTCTTTGGCAGAAGCTCCCGTATCTGGGCGCGCGTATATTTCGACGCAACAAGACGGCATACCACTATAAGGCGGTACAGCGTGATCTTGTACCCGTCGTTTATATCATCCGTCTCCTGCTTTAAGAGCTCCAGCTTTTCGCGCGGGTAGTATATAAGAGTCGCCAATGTGTCGCGGTCACGCTCAGAGAGCGTATGCTCATATATGTCCTTTATCTTTTGCTTTATCGCGCCCGACGCATTGCGGAGTATATGTAAAAATGATTCATACTCGCCGTGGATGTCGCTCATAAAATGCTCGGTGAGCTTCGGCAGCTTCATGCTCGCTTCAAGCTCAATGATCTCGGCGCACGCCTTCTGTATAGTCGGATACTGCTCCTTCAGGAGCTGCAGATATTCTATATTGTATTCCAAGTATGTTCCACCTCCGTGAAAAAATATATATTTCTATTATACATCATTTAAACTCAAAAATAAAGGGGTTTTTAAATAATTTTCTTGATTTTCCAACATGCTCATGCTATAATGAAAATATAAGTCTATTTTTACAGGAGAAGCGGCATGGATAAATACGATATCAAAAAAAGGCAAAAGAAGCTCGCGACGATCGCAGCAGTTCTCGGCGGCGTGATAGTTGTATTACTCATTGTGGTAATTATAGGTATTATGCGATAATCTTTACAAAAACGGCAGTACAAAATGCGTACTGCCGTTTTTTTTAACCCTCCATATGCTTGCCTAAGAATCCAGCGGCGCTCTCGGCAAGCTTGCCGTCGATCTCCGACGCCTTCTCGCCGTCCTTCATCACGAACAGCACTGAGCCGATCGTGTCGCCCTCTGATATTATCGGCACAACAACGCCCGCGTTGTATTTTTCAAGTCCCTCGGTAACAGTTACCGTCCTGCCGGATTCATAGCTCACCGAGGTCTTGCCGTTCATTATATCATCAAGCTCATGAGATACAGGCTTTTCGATAAGCTCCTTTTTCGGCAGTCCCGATACCGCTATGACATTGTCGCGGTCGGTTATACATGCGCCGTGACCGCTCGTTCTCGCGAGAGTCTCGACATAGTTCTCGGCAAAGTCGCCGAGCTCGCCTATGGGCGAATACTTTTTAAAGATGACCTCGCCATCCTTTTCGGTGAATATCTCAAGCGGGTCCCCCTCGCGGATACGCATCGTGCGGCGTATCTCCTTCGGGATGACTACCCTGCCCAGATCATCTATTCTTCTTACTATTCCGGTTGCTTTCATTATCTTTTTCCTCCTCATACCGCAAAATCAACTTTTTTGCCT
>CAMNAT010000269.1 GCA_946531785.1 uncultured Oscillospiraceae bacterium | reverse complement strand
TGCGCGCATATAAGACAGGCGCGACTTCTTCATACAGCAATATAGAGGCGCTTGCTCTGTATTTCCCTGCGTTCATTATTCCGGAGGACTGGCGCGCAAGACTTGCGGGCGTGACGGATATCCCGGATATAGTTGAGCTGTGGGGTGTAAAGCTCAGCAGAGAGTACTATGATGTGATAAAAGATTATAACACATTTGATCATATAGGCAAAAACTATAAAAAGCCTGTACTAATAATGTCGGGGGATCGTGATGAGATTGTTCCGGTAAGCTCAGTTGAATATGCCGCCGGCACCGCCTACGAAAACGGACGGCTTGTGATATTTGAAGGCGAAGGACACGGCTTTTCGGTTGCCGGAAGCGAAAGGGCGCGTAATATGATACTTGCGCACTTTTCGGAAAATTGAGATCAAAAGGGTGAGAATGATGGATGTTGTAAGACTGCATCCCGGATGCATGGATTGTCTTTTAAAAAAGCAGATCGGTCGTTATCCGGAGGATGTATCGGATGAGATCAAGATAAAATATAAGCAGCGTGTTCTTGAAATATTATCAGAAGCAAAGCGAAGCATGAGTGCGCCGGAGATAGTTGCGGATATATACGCGCTACAGCGTGAAATGTTCGGCGTGATGCGTGACTATACCGAAATTAAAAGATATTTCAACGGTCTTATGCTGGGTATTGAGGATGAGCTTGCGAAAAATGTAATGCGGGCTGACGATCCGCTCCTCATGGCTGTTCAGTATGCTATCTGCGGCAATTACATTGATTTCGCCGCAATGGAAACTGTTGACGAGGACGAGTTGAAAAAACGACTTGGAACAGCAAGGGATATTTCCGTGGATGCAAAAACGCTTGATGCGATGCGGGACGATATAAAATCAGCAAGGACGCTCTCTGTAATTACGGATAACTGCGGTGAGATCGTGCTTGATAAAATTCTTGTAACTGTTATCAAACAGATGAATCCAAATATAAAGGTGACTTTCATTGTGAGGGGCTTTCCGGTAATAAACGATGCGACAACCGAGGATGCGGAGCAGGTCGGGCTTTATGATGTGGCTGAGGTCATCGGCAACGGCAGCAACATCGGCGGCACATGCCTGCACAGGATATCGGACGAATCGCGCCGCGTTATAGATGCTGCTGATATCATCATCTCAAAGGGACAGGCAAATTTTGAAACTCTATATGAATGCGGTAAAAACATCTATTACATATTCATGTGCAAATGTGCCTTGTTCAAGGAGCGCTTCAATGTACCGATGTTTACCGGTATGCTTATTAATGACAAGGATCTGTAATACTAAAGGACTGATGCGAGCGGTATCAGTCCTTTATTTAAACCATTCTATTTCATGTACAAAGTCCGGATAGGGTGAGCATACGGTCAGCATATGCTCATTTGCTTCAAATGTGGTAAAACGCAGCCATGTTATGTCGCGGCTGTCACACACCGCGCTTGCGGGGGCATTCAAATCAAGAGCGATCGACTTAGCGCCAAGTCCGATGCCGGTGCCCAGATATTTCATTATGCTCTCTTTTATCGTCCACATCAAAGTACAGTCCATGTCTGCCGGATCTGAACGGATAAATCTCTTCTCCTGCGGGAGAAATACATGGTCAATAAGTGCCTCGCTGAAATGCTTTGTTTTCTCTATATCCACACCAAGCTCTTTATCTGAGAACGCGCAGACTGCGATATTGCCTGAGTGCGAGATATTAAAATGAATGCCCGGATATCCTTTGATATAAGGCTTTCCGTGCTCGGTGTATTCCGGCTCGGTGGTCTCCGCTCCGTATCGGCACAGACCGTTATATAGCAGGATACCTGCGCCGAGCGAGAGCCGCTTATCCTTATCGAATCTGAAATTATCGATCTTTTGCCGGCGGCTTTCCGGCATTTTTTTATACCATTGCCGGAAAAGCTCCGGATCGGTCAATATATCCGCATGTATGGCATAGAGGTGATTCTCCATTGCTATCATCCTTTTCAAATAGTCGTTAGTCTGTATTTTACCACATTTATCTCTGTTTGTAAACCAAAATTTGTGTTGAAATCCTATAGTATTTATGATATAATCAAAGGTAAGTTTAAATCAAGCGGCAGCGGGTGCTGCCGTATAAAAATAAGGGGGTACTACGGGTATGCTTGTGAAATATTTATCTGCGGCTGCTGTTTGCGCAATGCTGATACCATTGACTGGTTCGGCATTGGCTGATGACAGTGCTGTAAGCATCACAAAAGCGAGTATCAATGATGGGATGTTTACATATGAGCTTTCAGTGCCTGAGAGCGACAAGGACAAGGATATATATACCGTCCTGTATTCCGCTGACGGCGAGATCGAGGCAACATCAAGGAATAAATCCGAGGGCGTATTCAAGCTGATAAAAGACGGAAGCCATCTTATGAAGGTGTTTGTCTTTGAAGGCGGCACGCTCAGACCGATAGCGTCAACAACAGCTTCAGCGCTGCCCGGAACGGAGGAGGATATGGACAACAACAGGCTGCTCTTTGCCATGGATTTCAACAATGGTGAGATAGAGGCTAAAAAGGGAAAGGCGGTAATGACGGGGACACCGGAGCTTACAAAGGGTCTTGACGGCTCGACCGCCGCGGTGCTGAACAAGAGGAATATGTATATTACTCTTTCAAAAGAGGATGGCTCGGGCTTGCTCGCGGGCAAGGATGAGATAACTATCAGCTTCCGTAAAAAGACCAATATGGGACCTACATGGTGGTTCTTTGCCGCGCCTGACAGCACACCGCAGACATCGGGACAGGAGCATTATATCGGCATCCTCGACAGCGGCGACAAGATAACCGCTGAGAGATACCATAATACCGGATTCCGTACGGATTCTGCTGTGTACTCGTATAATAAGGGAGATTGGCAGGATATAACGCTTGTTATCGGCAAGGAGCGCAGCACGCTGTATATAAACGGAAAAGCTGTTTCTGAAAAGAAATACGGCTTCACCTTATCGGAAATGCTCGGGGATGATCCCGTAGCCTATGTCGGCAGAGCCAACTGGGGCGAGGGCGAATGGGCAAACGGCACGATAGATGATTTTGCGATATTCGACTTTGCGCCGGATGCGGATCTGGGCAACCTTTCGGATGTAAAGAAAGATCTGACGCTTCCGACTGCCGATGAGGCCACGGACGGCTACAGCATTTCATGGTCAAGCTCGGACGAGAGCGTGATAACCAAGGATGGTGTCGTAACGGTTCCGGAATCGGGTATGAGGACGGCGGTGCTTACCGCTACAATGAAATTCGGCAGACATACCCTTACAAAGGATTACAAGGTAATAACAAAGGCTGATAATTATTCGGATTATACGATCGAAGTCTCAGATAAAAAGGGTGTGGATATCCAAAAGGGTATGTACGGTCTGTTCTTTGAGGATATAAACTATGCCGCGGACGGCGGACTGTATGCGGAGATGGTCGAAAACAGATCGTTTGAGGCTATGCTCTCCGACGGCAAGGGCGGCACATCCTTTGACGGCATGTACGGCTGGAGCGCATATCCGTCAGGCGGAACAGACGGCATGAGCATTGAGTCCTCGGGCGGGCTTAATGACAATAACACGCATTACCTGAGAACAACGGCAGATATCGTGAATCAGGCATATGAGGGCGTGTATATGGAAGCGGGTAAGAAATATAATGTGTCCTTGTTCGCAAAAGGCGGCAGCGGCGGATTAAAAGCACAGGTGTATAAGGACGGCAGGCTTGTTACAGAGGCTGCTCTTACCGAAGCCGTAACCGGTGAATGGACTAAATTTACAACGGCTCTTACACCGCAGGAAACAGTGCGTAATGCCGATCTTGTAATTAAGCTCACAGGCAGCGGCGCAGTCGATATCGATATGGTATCATGTATGCCGGATGATGCTGTGATGGGCGTGTTCAGGCGCGACCTTGCC
>CAMNAT010000268.1 GCA_946531785.1 uncultured Oscillospiraceae bacterium | reverse complement strand
GTACCTCTTCCGGCGATCCCGGCTATGAACTCTATCTCCCGTCCTGCACCGCACATCTTTATGGTGTTTGTGCTTACGGATATATTACTGTCAGAAGTCGCATTGAGCGTAAGCAGTCCGTCCTCCGAATATGTAAGCGCAGCGAAATCTGTAACCGATTTTACACCGAAGCTTGACGCCGACCATATGGTCGCTTCCGTTACTGCCTTTCTTGAGTTTGCCGGAAGCACTGCCTTGAATGTTTTGTGCTTTGCCCTCTGCTCGGTTATCCATGCAGCAACAGTGTCAGCGTTGATATTACCCACTAAAGCGAGCCAGTTGAACCGTTTGTTCGCCAGCCGCACCAGCGCTGCTGCCAGATCATCATTACATACACGCTCGATTATGACCTTGTTCGGCGAGCCGGTGAAAGCGGTTTTTATGATCGCAAGATTGGCGGCTGTGAATGCTGTGCTGTCAACATCCGCCGCATATGCGTATGAATAGCTTGTCTGTTCCTTCGTATCGTCCGCGACAAGCAGCGCGACGATACCGTTTGCGCTTCGTGTTACAGCGGTCTGTGCCGCGTGTATGAAGCGTATATTGATTTGCGGTAATCCCATCAGTCCATTCCTCCGATATATAGATTTTCCATCTCCTCATACTCCGTATCATCGGGCAGATGCTGATCATAAGTCAGCTCGAACTCCGAGGTGAGGACATTGTTTTCGTCGATCTCGTTAGTAAGCTCCTCTACCGTAAAGCAGCGGTCTGAAACATCAAGTGTGCTGTACATGAAAAGATTACGGAGTCTGTTTGCACCGAACATACACTGCACTCTTGTTTCAGCCTTCGGATAATATATCATCGACACTACGTCTGTAACTCGTTCCATATCTCCGCAAAGACGGGTTATCTCTGACGGGTATGTTCCGACAAATATAGCCGGACGGTCAAAGCCCTCCTTTACATCGTCTGCCACCACATTGAACCCGTTATCCTTGAGCCGCTTTACTACTGCTTTCTGTATATCTGTTTCGTCTATCCTCATTATCCGTCAAACTCCTTTACCAGCTTATTGAGCAGCTTCTCAGCCTCGCGCGGGAAGCGTGATCTTGCCCTGTTCATTGCTTTTTCAAGCACCTTTTTACCCTCGACCGAGCCGAGGCTTTTAACACCGCGAACGGCAAGCTGCACCCGGTTCATTTTTCTGCCGTTCCTGCGTGTCTTGCCGCCTCTGTATATCTTGTGACCGTATTCCACAAGATGCGCGTGTGGTGCGCGTGACTGTATCCGTACAACGCGCACCTTTCCGCCCTTATATTCCTTTACCTTTTTCAGCGTCCATGACCGCCGCAGTTTGCCGGTCTTGCGAGGTGTGGTGCTTTTTACATCTCTCTGTACGGCTCTGCCCTGCGCCATTAACATTGCGTCGGCATTGTCCGGGTATTTCTTCTTGAGCTTTGTGAACGCCTTTTCAAGCTCATCAAACCCGTATACATCCTTAGAAGCTCTCGGCATTCGTGATCATCTCCGCTGCTACTATTTTAAGCTCGGTGTTCATTTCACCCACATTTAGCACCGATACGATATTAAGTATCCGTCCTCTGAACAGTATCTTGCAGTCCGGCTTTATATCAGTGAAATACCGGGTAGTGATACTGTATGTAGTCTCGGCTCTGAGCTTCTGTGCCTCCTCGTACTCTCGCCCCGTTGTCGGTGATACATTTGCCCAGACCTCAAACTCCTTCAGACTTATCGGATGTGCATACGGTATCCCTTCAATAGTTATAAGTGACGCGTTCCCAGTATAGTCGGCTGTGATGTATATCTCCGTATCCGTATCGATCCTGAGATCAGGGTTGATTCTGGGCTTGAACGGGATCCAAACCGGAACATTCTCACCCAGCTCGTTTGTGATGCTTGTTCGCGGGCTCAGGAATACTATCCTATGCCGCAGCCGTGAAAAGTCCATATCAAAACGCCGCCTTTCTATACGGACGCAGCAGCACATAGAATACATCCGGTATACCGTCCTTTACGCCGTCTCTATGCTCAAAGAAATACCCTATGCATATGAGCATCGCCTGCTTATAGCTCTCCGGCAGCTCGTCCGGCAGCGGGAGGCGGGTATAGTTCTCGCACATCTCAGACGATAAAAGGATGAGTATATTTAAATACCCATCCTCCGCGTCTGTGTCAAGCCGCAGATATTCCTTTACCTCATCAAGTGTCAGCATTGTCCGGCTCCGCTTTCTTTTTCGACCGCACCGCTGTTTTTATCTCCTCTGCATAACCGGCATTTATGAGGTCCTTTGCTATATCCGCTTTCACATCTACCGTCTCGCCCTCGGCATAGCTGAAATCCAAGCCGGAGCATGAGGTCAAGATCTTAATATTCATTTACTGTCCCTCTTTCCTCTATTGCAGCGCAGAAACACAGCAATATTTGTACTGTGTTTCTGCATTCTGCATTATTAGTTCTTAATTATTAAGATGCCTTCATCTGCAATGTCTTTACCGCCTCCGGAAGTATGAGCTTACCGTCAAGCCTCTGGAATACGCGGAAGCCAACCTGTCCGGTCTTTGCGTACAACTCGCTCAGTCTCTGGAATGTCCTGCCCTGACGGTCCGCGATCCAGTAGTAGGACAGGTCACCGAACAGCAGTATCTTCTTGCCTGCGCCGATCTCAGGCATATGCTGTGATGTGAGGATCGGACGGTTCAGGATAGTATCCGGCTGTCCTGTCTGCAGTCCCGGCTGCCATACATACTGACCGTTGTTATCCTTCAGCTTGCGTATAGCCTTGATCGTCGTATCGTTTGCAATGAACTGAGCGTTCTTTCTGTACGGTGTTCTGAGGCTGTGATAAAGGTCGATTATCTCATCAGCCGTTATCGCCGATGCACTTGCTGCAGTTACACCAGTCTCGCCTGTTGTTAAGAGTCCTGTAGGCTTGCCGGTACCGTTGCCGTTTATGAATGCGTCCTCCTCCGCTGCCGCCATGCGGCGCACAAACTCGGATGCGATATATGTTTCAAGATTAAAGGCTGAATCATTGAGCAGCTCCTCCGATACCTTTATGATCGTTGCAAGCTTATGTGCTCCGAGCGTTACTACACCGAACGCGTCATCGCTCTCTGTATACTCTGCCTCTTCGTCTGTCCATGCCGCCGCGCCGTGCGATGCCACAACAGGTATCTTTCTGTCTCCGCTCTCTGTTGTTATGATCGTAGCATAGCCGCGGATGATGTTTTCGTCATGGAGCTTGTCGATAAGCTGTTTCTCAAACTCGTCTGGCACTAAAAAGCCCCCCTCGGAATCCGTACCGATCTGGAGCGCATCCTTTGCCGTGAACGAGAACTTGTTCCTCATCGCATCCCAGAACGCTGCCTTGTACGCATCGCTTGCTCTGCCTGTTTTTGTATCAGATGCAGGCTTTGGTGTATTCTTTACCGGATCCGTTGTCGGCGCAGCCATCTCCTTGTCAAGCGCCTCCTGACGCTCAAGTATATCGATCTCCTTCTTGATGGCGACAATGTCCGCCTCCATCTTCTCGTATGCCTCTACATCCGCTGCGGAAAGCATATCGTTATTATCACGCTTCGCGTTATCAAGAAACTTCTTTGTGTCCTCCCACAGCTTTGCTCTTTTCTGTCTTAATTCTGTTATCTTACTCATGTTTTAATGTCCCCTTCCTTTATCTTATTAACTCTAACCTTTTTTCAAACTGAGCGACATCCGTACCGGTCTCCTTCGGTGCTATCGGCTTCAGCTTCTTTCTCATTGCCGCTATGGTGTTCGTTACCATAGCGGTCTTGTCGAATACCATGTTTCCGGTATCCTTCTCCGTCTCATCCTCTTCATCCTCATCATTCTCTGTGTAGAGGATGCGGTCACAGAAACCGTAATCATGAGCCGCATTTGCGTTCATCCATGTCTCCGCGTCCATAAGGTGCGAT
>CAMNAT010000267.1 GCA_946531785.1 uncultured Oscillospiraceae bacterium | reverse complement strand
TCTGTTGCATATACGCGCAAGCGCGTATGAGTTCACATCGACCTCATCCCATGAGATCACATTCTCGCTGTCGTCAAAATTGCTGTTTGCAACATGTACCTTGGTTATCGCCGATGCGCCTGTTCCGCGCAGCTCGCAGCGGCCGCCATGCCTTGACCTTGCGGAGACCGAGTAGATGAACGCATCCTGTGACACATCCACATCCGTTGTCTTTCCGTTCACATCCGCAAGCAGCACATAGCCCTTTGCGGTCTTTACCGGCACTCCGAAGGCAAAGCTGCTGTAGCCGTCCTTACCGATCAGCTTGCTGAATCTCGTACCGTAGTCGCCGCCGGAATAGATGTAGTTATCAAAATCCGGTCTGTATATGAGATCAATGCTCTTGATCCTGTGCTGAAGATCGCACACAAAATGGATAACATCTCCCTCTTTGAGATAGTCAGCTGTCATGCCCGAAAGATCGGAGTGCCACGACGGCGCGTAGGCTATCGTTACCCAATCACGCACATTATGGGTGATCTCCTCGCCCTGATAGAGCATTTTAAGCACATGGTAGGTCTCACCGTCTATCTGCGTGGTCGTTACCTGCTCTATGACCGCCGGAGCATTGAGCGCGTCAAGATTGCGCTCATATACCTTAGGTATCGGCGTCTTCACCGGCGCAGAAGTCGCCGCCTCGGTCGGCGCTTCAGTCGGAGCTTCTGTCGGTGCAGTGGTCACAGTCTCCGTTGTTGTCGCGGAGCTTACCGCGTCGTATTCGCTAAGCTTTACATCAAATAAGCCTATGCCGACACAATATATCCTCAGCCTGTCCGAAACATATTCATCCGGCACCTTGAAGAAATATCCCCCCGGCTCCTTCGCCGCGCTGTTGGAATATACGAGTGAGCCGTCCTCATACGCATTGATAACGGCATTCCTGCCGCCGTTGTATTCCACGAACACTCCCCCGTCAGCCGCAACGCCGTTTAAAACGCCGCCCTCTGCGCTCACGGGTACCGCTCCCGATAATCCTACAGCGATCACAGCCGCCGCGATCAGACTTATAAGCTTTTGCATCTTTATCTCCCTTTTCTTTTATTGTTTTTGCTTTTCTAAAAATGCCCCCACGAACTGCTTTGCTCCGCGGCCGCTCTTGCCGCCGTTTCGCATCTCCCAACGCACCGCTTCCTTACGGATATCCTCGGTCATCTCTATCCCGCGCCTCTCCAAAAGCACGCGGATGATCTCGAAATACTCCTTCGGATCCGGCGACGGGAAGAACAGGCTGATGCCGAACCGCTCCGCAAGCGAGAGCATCTCCTGCATATTGTCGTTCATGTTGAACTCGCCGCCCTCACGGTCCGCCAGCGTTTCGCGAATAAGATGCCGCCTGTTTGAGGTCGCATAAACCAGAACATTCTTTGCCGCCGCCTGCAGCTGCCCTTCCATCGCGATCTTGAGCGATCGGTACTCCGTATCATGCCGCTCAAAGGTGAGATCGTCAAAGAAGAGTATATACTTATGCGGCGAGCCGGCAAGTATATTCGTAAGCGTAGGCATAGCCGTTATCGCACTCTTAGGCAGCTCGATCACGCGCAGCCCGCGGTCTGCGTACATATTTAATAATGCCTTTACAGAAGAGGACTTTCCCGAGCCGCGGTCACCGAACAGAAGAACATTGTTCGCAAAGCTGCCGCTGAGAAATGCCTCTGTATTCTCCTGCAAGATCTTTTTCTGACGGTCCAGCCCAACGAGATCATCAAACTCCGTCTTGTCGAAATCGGGAATGCCCGAAAGCTTTTCGCCGTCAAAGCGAAAAGCTATATACTTTGCGAGCAGTCCGCAGCCGAGCGTGCTGTAATGCTCAATGAGCCCGTCAAGCAGCTCCTCCGCGCTCCTTGACGCGGTCATCTTCCTTATAGACTTTATGTAGCCCTCATAGAAGCCGGTATCATTACCCGATGTGGTATAGTTAATCGCCGCCTTGGAGAGCAGCTTTTTATAAACCATTTCCGCATCAAGACGGGCAAAGCCGAGCAGATCCCTGCCCATCTTTTTCCCCGATCTTGCGATATCGGAAAGAATATTTTCATCATTTGCAAGGAGCGATACCACATACTCCCTCATGCTGTCATTCGTAACGCCCTCCGTCTCAGCAAACTGCATTATGCCGCGCGATAGCGGAAAGCTGTCGCGCTCCATCAGCGCCCTTACGGTCGCGTCCTTTTCTATATCGTTAAATACAAACAGATCCATCTATAAATCACTCTGCCTTCTTATCTCTGGTCATCAGCGTATTCACCGCGTCACGCGGGCTTACTCCGTTGTAGAGGATGTTATACGCCTGCTCTATTATCGGCGCTTCCACTCCGTATTTTTTACTGAGGTTATATGCCGCGGTGGCTGTGTTCACACCCTCGACCACCATATGCACCTTTTCGACCGCCTCACTGAGGCTCATTCCCTTGCCGATAAGCTCTCCCGCCGTATGATTTCGTGACAGCGTGCTTGTGCCGGTGACAATGAGATCGCCAAGCCCTGAAAGCCCCGAGAAGGTCGATGCCTTCGCGCCCATTGCCACGCCGATACGCGTAAGCTCGGCAACGCCGCGGGTTATGAGCGCCGCCTTGGTGTTGTCGCCATAGCCCAATCCGTCCGATATACCGGCGCACAGCGCGATAACATTTTTGAGTGCGCCGCCAAGCTCTACCCCGATTATATCATCTGAGGTATATACTCTGAAGGTCCCTGTCATAAAGGTATCCTGCAAAAACCTTGCGGTTTCCTCATCCTCGGACGCGGCAACGACAGTTGTCGGGATATTCCTGCCAACCTCCTCGGCATGGGACGGACCGCTGAGAACGGATATGTTCGCCTGCGGTATCTCTTCCTTATATACCTGCGACAATCTCAGCTCGCCCTCAAGTCCCTTTGAGATATTCACCATCCTTTGTCCCGGCTTTACATACTGCGCCGCCTGCTTTGCGGTCGTACGCGTTGCCGGAGACGGCGCGGCGGTAACGATAAGCTCCGCTCCGTCTATGCATGCGCCCATATCATGGGTGCATATGATATTATCCGGCAGCTTTACGCCGGGAAGAAATTCCTTGTTTTCGCGGTCTGCGTTCAGCCGGTCTGTCTCCTCCTGGATCCATGACCACAGATATACATCATTGCCCTTGCCTGCGAGCAGCACAGCTACCGCCGTACCCCAGCCGCCTGAGCCTATAACTGCAATTTTCATAAGTTATGCCCCCTTTTTTGAGCCTAATTTATTTTCTGTTCCGTTCAACAATCTTTTTATATTCTCGTGATGTCTCGCTATTATCAATACCGCAAGTATCAGAACACATACAAACTGCACGGTGTTCCACTCCCCGAAACGGATCATTTTAATTGTTTCAAGCACCGGGAACAAAAACGCCGCAACTATCGAGCCGAGCGACACATGGCGCGTTATCGCCATTATCACCAATGCGGTGATGAGCACGATAAGCCCCGTCTTCCAGTCGAGCATCATGACAACGCCCAACGATGTCGCAACACCCTTGCCGCCCTTGAACCCGAAGAATACCGGGAAGCTGTGACCGATCACAACAAATAGTCCGGCTATGTACGGAATAGCAAGATTCAGCATTTCATCAGCCTTTGTATCAGGATACATCATATCACTGCCGCATACGAGCTTTCCGATAATAACGGCTATTATACCCTTTAAGATGTCGATTATAAGAGTTATCACCGCATACTTTGTCCCTAATGTACGGAGCATATTCGTAGCGCCGGCATTGCCGGAGCCGCTCTTGCGGATATCCTTGCCCGTAACGATACGGGATATTATTATCGAAGAATTTATGCTGCCGATAAGATACGATATTACAGCAACAACAATTATCATAAATATTCTCATTTATCTTTTTTCCTTACTCTTAACAGTATCACTATCGGTGTTCCGTCAAAG
>CAMNAT010000266.1 GCA_946531785.1 uncultured Oscillospiraceae bacterium | reverse complement strand
CCTGTTATCTGATACTATTCTATCAGTTGTTGACATAAATAGTCAAGCGCAACTTTTGTTATCAAATACATATACTTGTCAGCAAATACATATATGATTGATCGATTTTGTATTGACACAAATGACAAATTAGGTTATAATATCAATATACAGATAATAGCAAATTATTAGTGAGGCATTGAAAATGAAGCGTTTTCGTTCAAATATATCAGTAAATATCATTTCGGGAATCGTTGCCGTGTTTATAATTGTGATATGTCTCGTAGGTTATGTGGGTTATCACTCGTTTACAAAAGTTCTGTCAGAACAGTATTCGGATACAGCCTATAGAACAGCGGCAACCGCAGCAGCGCTTGTAAATGGTTCAAGACTTGATGATTATCTTGCTGACGGCGGAACTACCGACGAATATAAAAGAACCTGGGAAAGAATGAACGAGCTCTGCAATCTTCAGAATTCGACCTTCATTTATGTTATATGCCCGGAAGATAATTATAGCCATATAAGATTTGTCTTTAACACTGTAAATAAAAACAGCGGTTTTGCTCCGTATGAGATAGGGCTTGTCAAGGATACCACAAATGACGAATATAAGGAGATCTATCGTCAGATATATGAAGAGGGTATCGAAAAAGCAACTGTCGTAAGAGATACCGGCTTCATTGAGACCGGTTCGCATATAACCGAGCTTATCCCTGTAAAAGACGGAGAAAAGGTAACAGGTATTTTGTGCGTACAGAGGCAAATGGAAGCATTGGATTCAGCACGAGGCAAGTATCTGCTTGATATTATATTTGTTCTTATCGGTCCGATCCTGATAGTGATCGTTCTTTACGGAATATATCTGTATAGAAGACTGATCAAGCCCGTTAAGATCATAACAAAAGAGGCGGAACGATTTGCTCACGAAAACAGCGCTCCTCCCAAAACTCTTTCCTCACAGATAGATCATAAGGATGAGATAGGTGTTCTGGCTCGTTCTATTGACAGCATGACGATGGAGACCTTGAAATATATCGAACACCTTACAGAGGCAACGGCCGCGCGAGAGAAGATATCAACCCAGCTTGAGGTGGCAACGGCGATCCAACAGACATCGCTTCCTCAGAGCTTTCCCGCGTTCCCGGACAGGGATGAATTTAATATCTATGCATCTATGACTCCGGCTCTTGAGGTTGGAGGAGATTTCTATAATTTCTTCCTTGTCGATGATGATCATCTTGCAATGGTGATCGCCGATGTATCTGATAAAGGTATAGGCGCGGCATTGTTTATGATGGTATCAAATATATTGATAGAAAACCGCACCGTTATGGGCGGGAAACCGTCTGATATACTCGCTTTTGTCAATGACAAGCTCTGCTCCCACAATGAGCTGTCAATGTTTGTGACGGTGTGGTTGGGAATAATGGAAATATCTACAGGTGAGATCATAGCCGCCAATGCGGGCCATGAGTATCCCATAATAAAAACATCCGATGGTAAGTTTGAGGTTTATAAGGATGATCCGCATTGTCCAATGCTTGGCGTAATTAAAGGGATCAGACCAAAGGATTACACTATAAAGCTGGATGAAGGCGGAGCGCTTTATGTTTACACCGATGGTGTCGCAGAAGCTGAGGATATCGATCATAATCAATTTGGCGTGCAAAGAACAATTGACGCGTTGAATACTGACAAAGAAGCCGATGCTACTACACTGGTCAATAATGTTAAAGCGGCGATCAACAGCTTTGTTAAAGATGCGCCTCAATTCGATGATACAACAATGCTATGTATAAAAAGAACCAAAAAACTGCAAAGCAAAAAATAAATATGGAGGGATAAAATATGAGCAAAATGAAGATCATGGCAGTGAAATTCCGAAAGGAGGGCTTCTATTCTCAACCGTTTGCATTCGGCGGTGAAGAGGGAATGGATAAATTTGATCCGCAGATCAGATATCGCGGCAGTCTTCAGAATTATCTTATTGATACCGGAGATGAGGTTATACTGGTCGATACCGGACTGCCCGCGGGCACACCGGAGGAGGTGCCTGATAAAACAAGTCTTGCATATACAGGCAAAGATATCTGCAGCTATATGGAGGCTCTTACCGGACTTGGATACAAGCCGGAGCAGATAACCAAAATACTGCTTACGCACAAGCATGCAGATCATTCGGGCGAGCTGAAGTCTTTTCCGAATGCCGAAATATATGTAAACGAAGAGGAGCTCAGTGCTGATGAGCTTCAGGGAATATCGAATATCGTGCCTGTAAAGTTTACTGATGGCGCATTTCATAATTTCCCTGAATGTCAGAAGATCAAGGATGGTATTTACTTCATCAAAGCAAAGGGTCACACAAACGGCAACAGCATAATAATCGCAGAAAATGATGGGCTGTACTATATGATCCATGGAGACATCACATATGTTGATGAGGCGCTGTATGAAAATAAGCTTTCAGTAGTTTATGATGATATCGATGCGGCAAGAATAACATTAGACAGAGTTCGGGAGTTTATAAGAAATCATCCTACAGTATACATGGGAACGCACACACCGCAGGGCTATGAGAATTTAGAAGCAAAGCGTGTCATGGATCTTGATGATCCTCAACCGACTATCCCTATAGACTATGAGGTGTTTTCAAAGACAGCCACAGGGAAATATGTCTGCTCGATCTGCGGCTATGTATATGATCCGGCTGTTGGTGATCCTGATAACGGAATACCGGCAGGCACGCCGTTTGAGGAGCTTCCGGATGACTGGCATTGTCCAAGATGCAAACAGAGCAAGGATAAGTTTAATAAAGCATAAGCTACTTAAATAATTGAATAAGAGGTGATCAGATTGAAAAAGGTCGTTGCAATTAATGCAAGCCCGAGAAGAGTGTGGAATACAGCATCTCTTGTCAGGGCTGCTGCTGAAGGAGCAGGCGAATCAGGCTGTGAGGTCAGCGTTTATGATCTGTATACGATCGGCAAATACTCGGGATGTATTTCATGCTTTGGCTGCAAAACAAAGCAGAATTACGGAAAATGTATCTGTAATGATGCTCTCAAGCCTATACTTGACGAAATCAGAGAGGCAGACGGTTTGATAATCGGCACCCCCAATTATCTTGGCGAAGCCAGCGCGGCATTTCGCGCAATTTATGAGCGGCTGATATTTCAATATGTAACATATAATAAAGATGAGCCGAATGCCAATAAGAGACAGATCCCTGTCTTGTTTATCATGACAAGCAATGCCGGAGATATGGCATATGAGCCGGGAGGATTCTATCGTGCAATGATAGATAATTATCAGACCACATTCAGCCGGATCATTGGACCGACAGAGGTGATGATCGCCGCTGATACAAAGCAGGTAAAGGATTATTCTCGTTTTAACTGGACACTGTTTGATGTCGAGGGGAAGATCAAAAGGCATGATGAGTTATTCTCGGAAAAGCTGGCTGAAGCGAAAGCTGCAGGAAATAGATTAGTGAAATGAAGAGAGGATCCACTCTCAAATAAATATTAAGGAGAAATTATCATGAGTAAGTTTTATGACTATTCTGTAATGGACGCGAAGGGCAATGAGGTAAAAATGTCCGATTTCAAGGGCAAGGTAGTCCTTATTGTAAATACTGCAACAGGCTGCGGCTTCACACCGCAGTATGAGCAGATTGAAAAAATGTATGAAAAGTATAATGATAAGGGACTGGTTATACTTGATATACCATGTAATCAGTTTGGAGGACAGGCGCCGGGGTCGGATGATGAAATACACGAATTCTGCACACTGCACTATAATACAACATTCCCGCAGATGAAGAAATCAGATGTGAACGGCGAGAATGAGCTTCCGCTTTATACCTATCTGAAGTCGCAGAAGGGATTTGAGGGCTTTGGTGAGCATAAGCTTGCCGCACTCCTGTCAGATATGCTCAGCAAGGCTGATCCTGACTGGGATAAGAAGGCTGATATCAAATGG
>CAMNAT010000265.1 GCA_946531785.1 uncultured Oscillospiraceae bacterium | reverse complement strand
GGATGAAGGTATCATTGGTTTTTGCGAGCTTTTCGCGTATGCGCTGTATATGTACCGCGACGGTGGATATATCCCCGAGCGCGTCGAGTCCCCAGACGAAGTCAAATAGCTGCTCCTTTGAAAATGCCCGGTTCGGGTGCGATGCCAAAAACAGCAGAAGATCGAATTCCTTTGCGGTGAGCGATATTTCCGTATCGTTTATCCGTGCTGTACGCGAATCGGGGCAGAGCGTGAGCGAGCGTATCTTAACTTCCTTATTCGGCGGCGAGGTCAGCGCGTCAAAGCGCGAGAGCCGCGCCTTCACCCGCGCGACAAGCTCCGCGGGGCTGAATGGCTTTGTCATGTAATCGTCGGCGCCAAGACCCAGACCGCGTATCTTGTCGATGTCGTCGCCCTTTGCGGAGAGGATGATGATCGGCGTCTGCAGCTTTTCGCGTATGCGCCGCACTATCTCGAACCCGTCCATGCCGGGCAGCATAAGGTCAACGATGAACAGATCATGCTCGCCGCGGAGCGCCTTGTCAAGCCCTGTCGAGCCCCATGTGTCGATCTCGACCTTAAACCCGTTTGCTTCAAGGTAGTCGCGCTCGAGCGCGGCGATCTCGCGGTCATCCTCGATTATAAGTATCTTTTTCATAGCTTGTCCTCCTTCAAGAGCGGCAGCGCGACCGTTGCCGTTGTTCCCTTGTTTGGTCCGTCGCTCCTGAGCCACAGCCTGCCGTGATGCTTTTCCGTGAGCTGCTTTGCGATGCTCAGTCCCAGTCCGTTGCCCTTTATCTGCGGCGTGCGCGAGGCGTCCGCGCGGTAAAAGCTTTCAAACACATGCTCCAGCTCATCCTGAGCTATGCCCATGCCGTTGTCGGATATGACTACATATGCATATCCGTCTTTGGCAAATGCTTTTATATCTATCCTGCTGTCCGCGCCTGAGCGGTATTTTATCGCATTGTCGAGCATGTTTGTGAACACGCGCCGCATCTTCTCGCCGTCTATATCTACCATGAGCGGCTCGGGGGATATCTCATAGGTAAGCGCTATCCCGTTCTGTTCAAGGTCGAGCCGCGTTCCGTCTATTATCCCGAGTATCAGCTCGCGCAGGTCGCCGCGGCTTTTTTCAAGCTTTATCCCCGACACCTCCAGCATCGAATAGAGTGAAAGATTTGAAACAAGCTCGTCTATCATCTCCGCCTTAAGCTTTATCGTTCTGAGATACCTCTCCCGCATCTCGGGAGTGTCGGCGATGCCGTCAAGTATCCCGTCAACATAGCCCTTTATGGAGGTGACGGGCGTTCGGAGGTCGTGCGCCACATTCGCAACGAGCATGTTCCGCTCGGTTTTAAGCTGCTCCTCGCGCTCGCGGGATGTGAGCAGCGCGCGGCGCATCTCGTCAATGCCTGTCGCGAGGTCGTCAAGCTCCTCGTAGTCGTTGCCCATGACCTCAAACCTCAGCTCTCCGCCGCGTATCCTGTCCACATCACGGCGCAGCTCGCGTATCGGCTCCTCCAGACTTTTTGATAGGAAGTGGGTGAGCGCGGTGCATAGCGCTGCCTCTGCCGCAATACAGACGAGGAGATATATCAATAAATAGAGTATCGCCTCGGGATTGTCGTCAAAGAACGCGCTTACCGCGCGGGAGAGTATGAACGGGTTTATCAGCTCCACGCGCGTGACATAGAGCTGCTCCACCGGAAATTTCAGGATGAAAATTATCAGAAACAGCACAGAAACTGCTCCTATAAGACCTATCGAGGTCAGGAGCAGTATAAGGTCATATCGTTGGAATCTCCGGCTTATCTTCATTCTGATCTCCCTCAAATGCTTTTCTTTTCAAATATTATATATGAAAGTGAGTACAAAATCAAGATGCTTCCGAACAAAATACCGAGCTTGCACATCAGCGCGCCGAAGGGCAGCGTTTGCCCGAGCAGCAGAAGATGCAGCTTTGCCCCGGCGGTGAACAGGAACGCGCCCGCCGAGGCGGTGTATATACCGAGATATTTCATCAGCGCGTACACCGCAAGAGAAATCACCGCCGCGCCGGCTGCTGACCGCACAATTAAGTTTATTATTATCCCCAAAAAAACGATACCGAAAAGCGGAACGATGTCTATTATGTATGCCAGAAGCGCCGTTCCGAAGCCGTAAAAGCCGCTGCCGGATATGATCTGGATCATGAGATTCACGAGAAGCAGCACAAGCATTGCCGCCGCGCCGAAGGAAAGCGCCGCGAGCGCCTTGGTTGTAAGCAGCTTGAAGCGGCTCACCGGCTGCATAAGGCAGACCTTCATCGTGTCGTGTGAAAGCTCCGAGGCGAAAAGGTCGCAGACCGCAAAGAGTATCACCACCGGCGCGAGCACCTCCACCGCGAACGGCAGCATTTCAAGCGACAGCTTTGATGCGAGCCTTACGCTGCCGCCCGTCATGCGGGAAAACAGCGCCGTCCCGCCGAAGCGGATAAGGCTTGCTATCGCGCCGAGAATTACGAGAACGATATATTTTTTTCTGTGCAGAAGCTTTTTAAGCTCCTTTTTGTATGCGAACATGAACCGTGTCATATGCTGCCCCTCCTCTCGCGTATCTTTGCAAGGAAGAAATCCTCCATTGACGGATAAAGCTCCAGTATCCTTTCCATGCTCTCGTCCGCTATTATCTCTCCCTCGCTGATAATTGCGGTGCGGGTGCAGAGCTTTTCTATTTCAGAGGCGATATGCCCCGATATGATAAAGGTGGTGCCGCGCTCGCGGTTGAGCCGGTGTATGTATTCGCGCAGCTCTACAACGGATTCAATGTCAAGCCCGTTTGTCGGCTCGTCGAGTATGACGATCTCCGGCGAGCCGAGCAGAGCCGCGGCTATGCCCAGCCGCTGCTTCATGCCTAATGAGAAATGCCCGACCTTTTCGCGCTTATTCGCGCCAAGCCCGACGGTGTCGAGCATCCGGTCGATGTCAGACATATCCTCCGGCTTGCGCGCGCAAAGCTCAAGATTCTGCCGTGCCGTGAGCCTTTTATATACCGCCGGCGTTTCGATCAGCGCGCCGGTTTTTTCCATTATATCCTCAAAGCCGTCGCGCATGCTTTTGCCGTTAACTGTTATCTCACCGCTGTAGTCGGGCGCAAGCGACAAGAGCGCCTTCATGAGCGTGGTCTTGCCGGAGCCGTTGGGACCCAGAAGTCCGAGTATCTCGCCGTCATGTATCGTGAGCGAGATGTTGCGTATCCCGCGCTTGTTTTTATACAGCTTTGTAAGTGATTTTATCTCTATCATTATAATTTACCTCATCCGGTCTTTTGTCACATGTCCTCTTTTATCAATCCCGGCTTTGCGTCAATTACTTCCGCGCCCTGCTCCTCCGGCGTCAGTATCTCTGTTGTGCCGACCTTGTCGAGCGCCGCGGTGATGTCAAATCGGATCTCATGCCCGTTTCCGGTAAATATCACCGTTGCCTTGCCGTCATGGAGCAGTCCGCTTTTGTCAACGGTATAGTCAAGTGTGACATTGTCCACCACCGGATCGTTGCCCATCAGCGTCGTATAGTATTCTATCCGCTCGGGGTTATCCGAGAATTTGTGTGTATTTCCGTTTTCGTCCATGTATGTTAAATGTTCTTCTTCGCTATTTGTTAAGGTGAACAGCACTCCGAGACCGGCGTTTATAAGCTCCGGTATCTGTACGCTGCTGAGTGATACTGTGTATGATGTAAGCTCTGCGGAATCGTCTGTGCAGACAAAGTTGTTTCTGAGGTCGCCAACCACGGTGTCGGCCGCAAGTTCCATAAAGCGCAGCGCTTTGTCAACGGTGTCGCGTTCATCATCCGGGATGTCCCAGAGCGTATTGCGGATATAACCGGGATAAGCGCTTTTTTCATATGCACTGTTGCCGGAGTTGCCCTGAATATCGCTTAAAAAGCGCCGGTATGTTGAATCCTTGCAATAGTATTCATCTGTTGTTCCTGCTGCGCCGTAAACGTTTAAGGTGTACAGATCATG
>CAMNAT010000264.1 GCA_946531785.1 uncultured Oscillospiraceae bacterium | reverse complement strand
TTTCGGCGGGTTCGGCCAGCAGGGGGATGGCTACAATGTTGAATATCTGACAAAGGAGATATGTAACATATTAGGTCTCAACGACGGCGACACGATGATAATCGTCGGAGCGGGAAATCTGGGAAGAGCTCTGGCGAACCACACGACCTTTGAAAAGCGCGGCTTTAGGCTTGTTGGCATATTTGACACCGATCCTGCTGTTATAGGCAAAACGATACGCGGGATAAGCATAATGGATGCAAAGAGCATACCTGATTTTGTGGGTAAAAATAATGTTGATATAGCCGTACTGACAGTACCGAACTCTGCGGTGAATGATACTGCTGATGTTCTTATAAAGAGCGGGATAAGGGGTATACTGAACTTTTCATATACCGAGCTTGATGTACCGGAGAATGTGGCGGTCGAGAATGTGCATCTCTCAGATACACTGATGACGCTTGCATACAGGATAAAGAAAGAAGTATAAGCTATGAGGGTAATAGCGTTTGTGGGACCGAGCGGTACGGGAAAGAGCTACCGCTCTCTTATGGTCGCAAAACAGAACGGCGCTGACGGCATCATTGATGACGGGCTGCTGATCTCCCACGGAAAGGTGATAGCGGGGATAAGCGCAAAGACTGAGGCAACACGGATCGCATCTGTTAAGCATGCGCTCTTTATACCGGCGCGGTATGCTTCGGAGATGAAAAAGGCGCTTGTAAATAGTGAGATAGATACACTTATGATCCTCGGCACATCCGAGGGCATGGCGCAGAAGATCGCGCGGCGGCTCGAACTGCCTCAGCCGGAAAGATATATACATATTGAAGAGGTGGCGTCCGAGAAGGAAATGGCTATGGCAAACCGGATGCGGATGAAGGACGGAAAGCATGTCATTCCGGTACCTACGCTTGAGATAAAGAAGGAGTTCTCCGGCTATTTCCTGCATCCGTTAAGGCAGTTTCAGAAAAATCTCGATATAGAGGAAAAAATGACTGCCGCGGATAAGTCTATCGTGCGTCCGACCTTCTCATATATGGGTGATTTTTCCATCTCGGACGAGGTGCTGATACAGCTTGCGATACACGAATCCCTCAAGATCAAAGGAATAGTAAAGATACGAAACATTAATGTGCGAAAGACATCACACGGCGTACATATGGATATAACGGCGGTGCTGAGATACGGCTGCAGTATACCCGATGTGTGCCGGAAGGCTCAGCTTGAGATAAGGCGCGTGATAGAGAACCTCACATCGGTAAATATGCGTCGGATACACTTTCTTATCCGTGAATTAAAAAAATAATACTTGACAAAAAGCGGTAATAGTATTATACTTATTAAATTAGGAATAAAGATACAGAGGAGTTAATAAATATGCAGTATACCGGCGCGAGGATCATAATAGAGTGCTTGAAGGAGCAGGGGATAGATACTATCTTCGGCTACCCGGGCGGTGCGATACTCAATGTATACGATGAGCTGTACAAGCATTCTGACGAGATCAAGCATGTTCTTGTCTCTCATGAGCAGGGCGCGGCGCACGCCGCAGACGGTTATGCAAGGGCAACCGGAAGGACAGGTGTATGCTTTGCGACCTCCGGCCCCGGCGCAACTAATCTTGTAACGGGTATAGCTACGGCGAATATCGATTCTATCCCTGTTGTTGCGATAACATGTAATGTCGGCACATCGTTGCTCGGCAAAGACAGCTTCCAGGAGGTCGCGATATCTGAGGTAGTAAAGCCGATAACGAAAAAAAGCTATCTTGTGACGGATGTAAAGGATCTTGCAAATACTATCAGAGAGGCGTTTTTTGTTGCAAACAGCGGCAGAAAGGGGCCTGTGCTCATAGATGTTCCCAAGGATGTTACCGCAAATGAAACAGAATATGTGTCTGTAGTGCCGGATGTCCCGAAGCCTGTTGCGGATACGATAGATGATGATGCAGTAAAGCGCGTTGCGGAGCTTTTAAATAACTCAGAAAAGCCGTATATATTCGTAGGCGGCGGTGTTATCGCGGCGGATGCCTCCGTTGAGCTAAGGGAGCTTGTGTATAAGCTCGACGCGCCCGTTTGCGACACGCTCATGGGCAAGGGCGCTTTTGACGGAACTGATCCGCATTATACTGGAATGCTGGGTATGCACGGAACAAAGACATCGAATTTCGGTGTTAGTGATTGTGATGTACTGCTTGCGGTCGGTGTAAGATTTTCCGATCGTGTTTACGGTAACGCCAAGGCATTTGCAAACAATGCTAAGATCATTCATATAGATATTGATATAAAGGAGATAAATAAAAACATAGAGGTCGATGAGCATATCATCGGCGATGCAAAGGAGATATTGAATCGCCTGAACGCACTCGTGCAAAAGCGTGAGCATAAGGCGTGGCGAGAAGAGCTTGCAGAGAAAATGCAGAAATTCCCGCTCAGATATCGCAGCGATGTTCTGTCGGCGGGCGCGATCATAACCGAGATATACCGCCAGACAAAGGGCGAGGCTATCATATCAACTGAGGTAGGGCAGCATCAGATGTGGGCAGCGCAGTATTATTATTACAAGTCGCCGCGCTCGTTCATAACCTCGGGCGGGCTCGGGACTATGGGATACGGACTGGGTGCCGCAATAGGCGCAAAGAACGGCTGCCCGGACAAGGTGGTCGTAAACATAGCCGGAGACGGCGGCTTCAGGATGAATATGAATGAGCTGATGACTGCGGTAAGAAGCGGGACGAACATAATCGAGGTCATTGTGGATAACAGAGTGCTCGGCATGGTTCGTCAGTGGCAGACACTGTTCTATGAGGGCAGATACTCGCATACCGTGCTTGACGACGGCACCGACTTTGTAAAGCTTGCCGAGGCGATGGGCTGCGAGGCGTATATGGCATACACTCCGGAGGAGTTCAAGGCTGCCTTTGCAAATGCGCTGAAGGCTGATAAGCCGGTATTGATCGATTGCCGCATCGATAAGGACGACAAGGTGTACCCGATGGTCGCACCGGGCGAATCCATCTCAATGGCATTCGATGAATCTGATATGGACAATTAATATATAGTTAAAAATCATAGTATATTTTCGTGGAACTGTAACAACGAATTCATTATTTGTTTACATTTTAGTTACATATATTGACTAACCCCGCGAAAATATACTATAATATATTTATATCAAAAATAGAGGAGGTTTTTTCTATGAACAATTTTGAAACGATTGCTCCGGTAGCCGTGTTTATTTGTGCGGTGATCGCATTGATTTTTGCGTGCTACAAGTTCTTCTCGGTAAAGAAAATGCCGGAAGGCACGGAAACAATGAAAAACATTGGTGAAAAGATCAGACGCGGCGCAATGGCGTATCTGAAAAGACAGTATAAGACGGTAGGCATATTCTTTGCCGTAATGTTCGTAATACTGCTGATCCTTGCGTTTGCAGGATTCCTTACCCCGTTCGTTCCGTTTGCGTTCCTTTCGGGCGGATTCTTCTCGGGTCTTTCGGGCTACATCGGCATGAAGATAGCTACTTATGCCAACACAAGGACTGCAGAGGGCGCGCGTCAGGGACTTAACAAGGGTCTTAAGATAGCGTTTTCATCAGGTACCGTTATGGGGCTTATAGTCGTAGGTCTCGGACTGTTTGATATCAGCGCATGGTTTATGATCCTGCGTTTTATCTTCCACAAGGACATTGCGGAGACGATGGAGGCAATGCTTACCTTCGGTATGGGCGCAAGCTCAATGGCATTGTTTGCGCGTGTCGGCGGCGGTATCTTCACAAAGGCTGCCGATGTCGGCGCGGATCTTGTCGGTAAGGTAGAGGCGGGCATCCCTGAGGACGACCCCAGAAACCCGGCTTGTATCGCAGACAATGTAGGTGATAACGTAGGTGACGTTGCCGGCATGGGCGCTGACCTTTATGAGTCATATGTAGGCTCCGTAATTTCCTGCGGCGCGCTTGCAGTATCGGCAGGTCTCGGCTTCCAGGGCGTTATCGTTCCGATGCTTA
>CAMNAT010000263.1 GCA_946531785.1 uncultured Oscillospiraceae bacterium | reverse complement strand
GCGCGGACGGTGAAGACCTTATAAAGTAGATGTCTGCAAAGAGATAAAAGTACGATATGAACACGGACTTCCGATGATGCCGATATCAGTGAATTTCTCAAGACAGGATTTTGACCATGCAGACATCGTCAATGAAATGAACAAAATATACGAAAAGCATGGTATGGATCAATATGTGGATAAAAGCTATTTCATTGTTGAGATCACCGAGCAGGATATTGCTGTAGGAACAGACACGCTTCGTCAGCAATTACAGGATATACGAAAAAACGGATACCAGCTATGGCTTGACGACTTTGGCAGCGGCTATTCCGCGATCAATATGTTCAGCCGTTTTGACTTTGATCTAGTAAAGTACGATATGGATCTGCTTCGTAATTTAGATGAGCATAACGGTGTAAACAGGATCATATTAAAGGAATTGGTGCATGTTGCACGAAAGCTCGGTATGCATACACTTATAGAAGGTTTGGAAACAAAGGATCAGCTTTCGTTTGTAAAGGATATTGGCTGTGAATTGGCACAAGGCTTTTACTATCACAAGCCCGAGCCGTTAGATGAGACTCTTTTCAGGCTTGGAAACGGTGATAACATGAAGGATTACGAGACTCCGTACGAAAGACATATTATGAACAAGAAAAGATTTGATGTTCAAGATCACAGTTAATCAACTCAAAGGGGCGATAAGTTTCACCATTTTATTGATGGTAAGCTTATCGCCCCTTTTATTTACTTATGCGCTTTCTCTTACATCTTAGTCCAGGGCTCAAACTCGTACTGTTCCTTGCTTTCGAGCATCATATCCTTGGTATATTCAAGGGCTACAATGGTGTTGAGACACCACTGAGCTGTGAAATTTGTCGAAATCCAGAACATTTCTTCGAGCTCTTCTTTGTTATAGTAGTTTTCTATTATTTCGCTGTCAAAGCCTTCATCCTTATATTCACCTGCAAGAGAATGAATAAGCACCTGCCAGACCTTATAAGCAAGATCACGGTTATTAGTCTCACGAGCAGCATATCCTACAAGCGATGCGGCCATATACGGATAAACAAAGCCCTGACCGTTTATAAGCCCGCGAGCTCTTATGCGTTTTTCCTCAGGTGTCAGATAATAGAATTCAGCATATGAAATAAGCATATTCTTGAATTCTTTATCATGCAGCAACGGCTCAAGCTCTGTCCATGTCTCAGGCCCGCCCATGCAGACCATCAGATGCGAACCGCCTGCCGCGCTCTCACCGATATACCCAAGATGTCCTGTTTCCGGGTCGTACTCAAAGTTTGAGCCCGAAACCATTTTTAATGGAGCCTTCTTGAGATCATCGATACCGGTCTGTATCTTGTCACGGTATTTTGTATTACCGTGACGCTCCCATTCTGTATACCAGTTTGAACAATATGTAGACCAGTCCGGCCCGGAGCGCGCGTGAGTCGGCAGCTTCATTTCTTCCTTCTTATAGAAGAAGCCGAGCGGATCGTTTTCTACGGTAGAGAAGTCCGCGTCAAGAACATCATCAAAAACATCACCTATACGGAAATCCCCGCCCATAAGGTAATACAGTGCTCTGTGGTGTCCAGCCATCGCTATTCTCGGCTCTTTGCATGAGTCTCCCAATGGATAACATTATGACGGCTTCCGAGACCTTTCTTATCACCGAAATGATAAACATCGACATCGGCAGCATGACGGCTCATAGCCTCTGCCATGTTGAAGATATCTCCCCTTCCCGATCTCAGGAATGCATACCAAAGCCATAATGTAGGAACCAGCTCGGTGTTCTGCCATGCGTAGCCTCCCATATCATATCTCCAGCAATGCCTGATACGGTCATAGGTGTGCATAACATCACCAAAATTGAATAATCCATACCAGTGACGCTGATCGACCTCACGCATATAGAAGCCTATCGCCTTATCAAGCTCGTCCTCAAGCCATGCCTTCAACGGAGTTGAGCGGTCTGGCAGCGAGAACTCTCCTAAAACTCTTGTTTCATGATAGTATTCCGGTGAGCATACAAGGATCGCCGGATTTGAGCCTTCTATCGCATCCTTCCATAGCTGCGAGCTCCTTGTCGGCTCGTCGTACAGAAATACAGACAACTCGTTCGTTGCCGCTATACCCACAGGATCAGAGCCTACCCAGGGAAAACCCTCATAGTATGTCTGATCATGTGCAATTGTATCGTAATGTCGCATATCAAGCGGAAGAACATCGTCCGGATGTATCCATGCAGTTATTGTACCCTCATCCGTAGTAAGTCCCGATGCATTTATAGCAGAGGGAGCTTTTTCAAAGAAATGTCGCATGCCAACAGCTAAACCGCCGTTTTCGTCGCCGATATACATAAAGCCCTTGCCTCTATGACCAAAGCCTGCGTCTATATATGTGCAGCTTTTGCTTTGAGTGCGCTTGCGAACAGTAAAGCTGTCGGGAGTTACCTGCATGTATTTATAGCTGTCCCATTCTGTGACATTCTCAAGCATATCGGCACACGGCTGACCGTTACGGCTGTCGATCGCATTGCTTATGTCAACATTTTCCGTTCGCATCTGAGCCTCGTAGTAGCCCTTGCCTATTTTAGGCCGCCACAAGTGCAGCGACTTCAACGGTTCATGCATCATGCCATGATCTCCTGCGATCTTAACACGCCTGTTAAAGCACGAGCCGCTCATTTTACGCTTTATCTCAAGCGCCAAGCCGCCTATAAAATCCTTGGATGGATCGGCATCATACAGGAATGTGTGCTTAATGTCTATACGGTTTGAATCCTTATATATCATAAAACGGACAATAAACCGCAAAAATGTCGTATCATCGTTCGCTCTGTGTATTCCCTTAACTCTTATAACAGTCCTGAGTGAGCCGGCATCCTCAACGATGCATTCCTCGATATCGCCATAATACGGAATATTAACCCTTGTTTCAGCCTCGTCTTGTTCAAGCTTTAAGGTTTTTACCGCCTTTATGCGCATGGAAAACTCATCACTTATCGCCATTACAGTACCTGATTTAGGGAATGTGATAGGAACAACTCCGTTATGGATGGTTATCCCTTCATCATTCTCTGTTACCTGCATCCCGGGTATCATCTCATATCTGCCGCGGCGTACTGTTATAGGCGTATCATAAAGTAACGCTGTAACTGACGACCACTTTACACTGCCGTCGTCCCAATATGCGATAGGCTTCGATTGAGCAGCGCGGCTGACGCCGTTCTGCATTATAACAAGTCTGTCCTTTGCATGCATCTCTCCGCGTTTATGCGGAACACCAAATGTCGTTATTCCGCCCTTGGCGCGGCCTTCAAGCCAATCCATTTTTATAACATTCATAAAACCCCTCCAGTTCTGTTAAAATTCAATTATGCTCTTGGCTTACCGCATTCGCTGCAGAACTTGCCCTTGTTTACTGTTCCGCATGAGCAGATCCATTCCATGATTGGCGCAGGCTTGCCGCATTCACTGCAGAATTTACCAGTGTTCGTTGTGCCGCATGAGCATACCCAACCGGACGCCTGAGCAGAGGGCTGTTGTGGCGCTGCGGGTTGTTGCTGTGCAGCATTCTGCTGTCCCATCTGGAAAAGCTGAGCAGCATTTGCGCCTCCTGCCTGCTGCGCGAAGCCCATACCCATAAAGCCTGCCATTGCACCGTTCGGATTTGATGCCGCTGCCTGCATTGCTTCGGCCTGTGCGCCTGTAAGATGCGCCGCTGCCATCTGCGGGTTGCGGAGTGCCGCATTTCGCTGCAGCTCCTTTATCATCTTCTCATCCTCTTCAGATGCATTTACGGATTCAACACCAACAGCAACGATCTCGATACCACGAAGCTGACCCCATTTTGATGACATCACATCGTTCATGGCTTCTGCAAGCTCCATCGTATGACCCGGTAGCGCGCTGTAACGGATACCCATTTCCGAAATTTTAGCAAAAGCGGGCTGCAGAGCTGTCAGAAACTCCGCCTTGAGCTGACTGTCTATCCTGTC
>CAMNAT010000262.1 GCA_946531785.1 uncultured Oscillospiraceae bacterium | reverse complement strand
GCTCGGAATGGTTCCGCTTGTCCTCCGCCTTTGCTTTTGCGGAAAGCTTTGAGATATACGAAGCATCCCCCACCGCGTCAAGCCGCGCGCGGCATTGTCCGGATACGATGAAGCTGCCTGACATAAGCATATCGCCCGGCTTTTTTACTATCTCGTCCGCCTCGCCGGTAAGGAGGGATTCATTCACATTTACCTCACCGTCACACACTATGGCATCGGCGTATATCTGACCGCCCGCCGAGAATACGGCGATATCGTCAAGAACAGCCTCCTCGGCGCGTACCTCGACGGTCTTTCCGTCTCTTATGAGCACCGCATGCGGCGCGTGCAGCATATTGAGCTTATCAAGCGTATGCTTTGACCTTATCTGCTGAACTATGCCTATGAGCGTGTTTATTATGATTATCGGCATGAAGCTGAGTCCCTCATACGCGCGCACCAGAATAAGCAGCGCGGCAAGCACTGCGAAGATCAGGTTGAAGTATGTGAATACATTCCGGATGATTATATCCTTTACCGTGACGGCATTCTTTTCGGTCACGGTATTTGCCGCGCCCTGCGCCATGCGCTCCCTCACCTGCTCACCGGTGAGTCCGCTGTCCTGTGAGGGCGTATATCGTTTAACCTCCATAACGGTCTCCATTCCTTCTTTTGTGTGATCGTTTTTCCTGATGCCATAATAGCATAATTCGCTTTTTTTGTCAATGCCGCAGAGTTGGTAAATAAAGAACACGCACAGCCGGGGAGAGATCGGCTGTGCGTGTTTGTTTTGCTATTATATTATAGCGGGTTCTGAATTAATCAAATGTGAATTCAACGATGTTATTTGCTTCAACAGCTTTATCACCGTTGAGCAAATGATTCTTTGCTGTATCATAGTTCGTTGTTGTTCCCGGTGTCGGTGCGGAGGCATCCGTCACAACATTCTCCGCAGCAAATAATGATATATTCATTTTCGGTGTTTCAAATTTCATTTCGTTCTACCTCCTTTTAGTTTATCGATACATGGAATGCGCTTGCAGCCGGAGCCGTACTTGTGTATTTAGCAATGATAGCGCAATTGAACACACCGTCGGTAATTACCGGTGTTGTGAGCGTCTGGCTTGTTTCGCCTGTTGCACCATCAGCTTTAACTGTAATGCTTCTAACCGTTTCATCATTCGTTGTTACGGTGAATCTGAATGTTTTAACAGGATCGCCATCATCAGTTGTGAAAGTAGCATCTGCTGTTACGTCGCTTGCCTCAGCAAGATCGCCTGTCTTTTGAATAAGTACATAGTCAAGACCCGACTTTGAATTGTTTCCAGTTACGGATATAATATCTCCTTCGTGTAAGGGAACACCTGTTACGGTATCATTAGGTGTATTATCATAATTAACTGTACCAACTGATTGATCGTTTACAAGAATATTACCGGTACGGAAACTATCATTATTTACTCTTACCGCACTTGCTGTAATCGAATACACACCGTCTTCGGCAACCGTCATTGCAGTAAATGTGCCACTTCCGATACTATATACCTTGCCGTTTGAAACGGTATTAGCCTCAATACCATAGGGAGCTGTGCTATCTGTACACTCAGCATACTGTACTACCCCATCAAGAGCTGTGTAATTTACGGGCACATCCTGTGCAGCAGCGGTTAACACAACGCTACCATCATATGTCGATGTGCTTGCTCGATAAACTTTACCATTCTTCTGAATATACGCCGGATAGTAATAGTTAAGAGTATCAGAAACATATAATCCATCGACACTCGGTGATGCTGAATCTAACTCTGTCTCTCCCGCAACATACTTAACGGTCACCGCACCCGCTGCTTCAGGCGGGACCTCGCCGTAAATCTGTACATTATCTAACGCAACACCAAAGTTATTTGAGCTTGCATTTCCTGTAAATTCAAGCGTTACTTTAGCAATGTCGGATATCGTGCATGTTTTAGCTGCACCAGAATTCATTCTGTTGCTTCTAACACCTGTTGTATTGATAAGATCACCAGTGAGAGTGATTGCGTCATTATCTATATCCATTACAACACCTATATGATAGCCAATACCAGGCTTATTACTGTTTCTGAAAGTCATACTATCATATGTTCTGTCGAGCTGAGTAGCTGTAGCGTTATAAGATCTGATATAAGCACTGTCCGCATAATCTACATTAGCATAAGCGATTTTTTCGCCTGCCGCATTATAGAATACTATAGACGGCCCCAGCTGTGTATAAGTTGCATGAGAATATAAATCTGCTTCAAAATACAATTTACCTACATTCTGATTGAAAGTTGCAAGTGTTGTAGTTGCCGCAGTTTTACCTCTTACTTGTGTATCCAGAGCATTGCCTGAAACATATGTGGGGTAACCAAGTGTACTGTCATAGGCTGAGCCAACCTCAGGCTTTGCAATTTCCGTATAATTAACTATACCAAAATAATTATTCCCACTTGCTGTACCGGAAAAAGTTCCTGCTGTTGATGTAACACCTGTTCCATCAAAGTCATCAAAAGTCTCAGGCGCTGTTGATGTACCCAAATAATCTTTTTCTATCGGATCAGCCGCACTTGCCGTTACAGCCATGCCTGCGAAAGCACTTGCAGCGATAGTTAATGCGCTTACGCCGCTTATGAATTTCTTAAAATTCATAGGAAAAATCTCCTCCTTTATTTATTTTGTTGTTTTATTGCAGAGCATTGTACGCCGCTCCGCGCGCGTTGTTTTGTGTATATAACATCATCCGCACACGCCGATTTCTCCCTCCGCCGACGGCGGAATCTCTCCCCGGCGGGTGCGAATGGTATTAACTTGATCAGAGTCGCAAAAAACCGCCAGCACGGGCAAGGTGCCGATCTCTCGGCGGGAGAGCTGCCCGTTCTGCCGGATCGGCAGCAAAGCCGTTTTTCCGTCCTCCGTATATGATCGAGAGATGATCCGGAAGACGGCGGCTTTTTTGCCGATTATAAATATATATCAGTAAGGATGCCGCCAAGAGCTAAGGAATTTTCCCGGTGCTCCAAAAGGAGGTCGGCGTTGTTCATGCCGGGCGGAATTTTTAAGCCCGCCGGGTTTTTGTCGTAGGCTGACTCAACCCGCGAAACCTGCCCTAAAAGGTCCCGCGGGTAACGGCGTGCTTTTCCGCCGTCAGGCACGATCACCGATACAGATATATACCGCTTTATCCGTTTCTCCGCGCGCGCCGCTCCTCCCGCGCCAAAATTGGCAGTCAGACGCAGAAAAAGCGCATCGCCGCCTTGAAACGGCAGCTGAATAACACAGCCATACAACTATGTGCCTCAAAAATTCATCAAAAAAAGGCAAACTCCGGCTGTGATATTGTCACTATTTCCATTTATGCACCACGCTTGACATAAACTGTATTTTTTCATATAATGTAGGTGCAGTATAGATATAAAATAAGTGGACTACTTAAAAATATTGGCAGCTAACCGGAGCCGCCGCCATACAAGCGTAAGCAAATAAAAAAACAACGCAAAGCGTTGCCGAGATAAATCAGCAATTTCTTATAATTATAAAAAAATGCACAACAAAAAGCCGCTCTTTACGGAGTGGCAGAAAAAAGTTGATCAGTATATTCAGATCACGATCCTTTGCATAAATTCACGCTTTGCGTCAAGGTCTGAATGAACATATCTGTCAAGCGTTATTGAAACACTCGAATGTCCCATAATCTCACTAAGCATTTTTGTGTCGCACTTTAATCTGACACACGATGAAGCAAAGCTATGTCGCAGATCGTGAAACCGCCGTGCTGTTATATGGCACACATTCAAGAGCTTATTGAACACAATACGCAATCGGTTTGGCTCGGTATATTTGCCGTCACATGAAACAATCGGAGCATCTTTTTCTCTTTTAAAGAAAGAAAGCTTTTCAGACAAAAACACAGGGAGTGGGATAACGCGCTTAGATGCTTCTGTTTTCGGCTCGCTCACAAGAAACACAGTACCGCCGCGGTTGTCAGATATTCGCTGCACC
>CAMNAT010000261.1 GCA_946531785.1 uncultured Oscillospiraceae bacterium | reverse complement strand
TCGTTGCCCGCGCCTTTGGGCTGGCAGACGGCGCTTATGAGGAGAATGATTTTATTGATGCTGCTCTGATATCCGATTATGCCGCCGGCAGCGTAAAGGCGCTGAAGCAAAGGAAAATTATAAACGGATTTGATGACAATTCCTTCCGTCCTCTTGATTTCACAACAAGAGCAGAAGCATCAATGATAATGAATAACATAAGCAAAGGAGAGTAGAAATGAAACGGATATTATTATTCTTATTTTCTGTGATATTTGTTATTCAAACGCTGAATGTCAGCGCAAAGAGCTCTGATGTGGCGGATACTGACATGAATAACCGGTTTGAGGTGTTAAAGAGGATAGAGGTCGCTGACTGGAGCTCTGACGGCAAGGTTACAAGAGCCGAATTTGCCAAGATCGCAGTCGGACTGATAAATGGATTTGAGGCGGAGGATTATGCCGGAGCAGTCTCACCTTTTTATGATGTTGACGATGGCACAAGGTACAGAAATGAGATAATCGGCGCGTGCGCATACGGATTGATCTCATCAGACAGCGGAGTGTTCAGACCGAATGATGTTATAACATACAGCGAGGTCATAAAGATACTGATGTCCGTTATGGGTTATGATACCTATGCGGAGTACAGGGGCGGATATCCGGCAGGCTATCTTGCTGCGGCAAATGAGTTAGGGATAAAGAAGTATGGCTCCGGCGAGGTGACGCGCTCGGGCTGCAGCATGGTCCTGCTCGATGCCTTGGACGCGAGAGTTTCCGAAATAACCACATTCACGGCAAACGGCCCGGAATATGCCAAGGGCGATACGCTGCTTTATGTCGCCAGAGGGATGTATAAGGAAGAAGGCGTTATTGAGGATAACGGCTATACCTCACTAAGCTCTCCGAATACGATAGGCAAGAGCAGCGTAGCGATCGGGGGAAAGATTTATCTGAATGATTATAAGCCCTGCAAGGAGCTTTTGGGCTATAATGTCTATGCTTATATTAAGGAGAACAAGGGCGATTACGATACGGTGATCTACGCCTATGGGCACTTGAATGATGTGCTTACTATAACCGGGGAAGAATTTGATGAATTTTCGGCAGGCAGGATATCCTATTATGAAGCAGATACCAATAAGCATAAGCATATAAAATTCTCAGGCAGCATTCCGGTCGTTTATAACGATCAGGTGCTTGATGAATATGGATATGATGATTTTAATATAGAAAACGGAAGTATTTCTTTTATAGACAATAACCATGATGCTGACTATGACGCTATAATCATCTGGAATTACCGGGACTACTTTGTTTTGTCAGCATCAAGCGATACATATACTGTGACTGACCGAAACAACGGTAATCGCTCGGTCGTGCTTGATGTTGAATGTGACGATATAGTTATACAGAACAAAAACGGAGTTGAGCTGAGTTATTCGGATATAACGGAAAACTCTGTTATATCTGTCGCTGCGAGCAAGGACGGAAAGTATGCCCGTTGTCTGCTCTCAACCGACAGTGTGAGCGGATATGTTGACATGATATCCGATGACGGCGACGCGGTGATAAGCGGAACGCAGTACAAGCTGTCAGATTCGATGTCCGAGGAGGATATCGCGCGTATCAAGGCTGGTGAAGAAGGCGTATTTTACTTCAATGTGTATGGTAAAATAGCGGGCTTTCTTACCAATGTGCGTCCAAGCGATTTTGCGTATCTGGTATCCTCGTATGTTGAGGATATACCTGAGGGCAGAGTATTCTTCAAGCTGTTTTTGTCCAACAATACCTTCATAAAGGTCAATGCGGCAAAAAGGTATTATGTGGACGGCATAAAATATGATGACATGACGCTCCCGCCCGCGCTCATAGGTCAGCAGCTGGTGAGGTTCAAAGCAAACTCCAATATGGAAATAACCAATTTTGATACTGTCAATACCGGACGCAGAGGCGAATTTGATGCCCTTGCATCCTTTGGTGCAATGGAGGACAGGACATATTGGAGCAGAGGCGTATGTATGGGCGGCATAGTTGTGCCTGATAATATTATAATCTTTTCTGTCCCTGCCGCAAAAGAGAATATAAAAAGTGAGAGTGAATTTGAGGTCAAAACAAGAGCTCAGCTCACCGCTGGCAAAAAAACAATGCAGTTTTTCAATGCGAAAGCGGATTCTTATGTTCCCTCCGTAATGGTTCTTGAGAATTCTGGATCTCCAAAGATAGGCACATCCGCTGAGCTTGGGCTTGTTGCCAAGATCGAAGCGGCGGTAAATGAGGATGGAGATAATGTAGACAGAGTGCATCTGCTCAATTCGGTAGGTGAGCATATTCTGGATTTTAAGATCGAAGAATATGCCGGGCTGAAGGGCATTGGGCAGGGCGATGTTATCGCATATGAGACAAATTCAAAGAACCAGATAACGGCGGCTAATGTTATCGTGGATTATGATAAGAACGATCCTGAAAGCAGTGTTTTGAGAACAGATACTGATGTTACCGGGCTGACGCTCCCGTCAAGATCTTATGACGCGAATTTCAGAGTCAGATACGGTTACGCATATGCGAGAGAGAATAATGTGCTTACCATTTCGGATGAGCTTAAGGACGATGTGGATAAGGGCGATGTTGAATCGCTTACCATGTCAACATCGATGATCTACAAGGTGGAGTCCGGAAAGAAGATAACTACTTCACTTATAAAACCAAGCGAGATAAAGGACTATATCCATTTCGGAAACGAGGCGTATATGGCGCTTGCGTTTTTCCAGAGCACTGCTCCGAAAATGATAGTGGTCTATGAAAGATGATCTGTACGGAACAGTATAGATAAACAGGAGAGGCGGCTGAAGAAGATGTATGATAGGATATTAAAAAAATGCCTGTTCGTTATGCTTTTTATGCTTTGCTTTGCGCCATGTGCTTTCGGCGCACAGCAGAATGTATATGAAGAGGTGAACATCAATTTTCCGGGCGGACCGTCGTATGTACAAAACCAAAAGGATGCGTATTTTACGGTAGAAATAAAGTTGCTCGGGAATAACGACTGCACATACACGATCAGCTATTCCACGGACGATTTCGAGACGGAATATGTGGAGCAGTTCACCGTCAAGCCGGGGCGTTATACCGAACATCGTTTAGATCTCAGTGAGCTGCCCAAGGGTGCTTATGACATAACAGTTCGCGTAAAGGAGGGCGAAAGGCTTGCTGCGGAGAAAAAGCTGGGTATAGGCATAATAGAATTCTATGAGCCGACTCCGCTCGATATGTATTCAAGGATAGGTATAACTGTCGGAATGACGCAAAAGGGCGGATATGAGATACGCCAGCTTGCGTCCGAGCAGGCGGAGCTGCTTAAAAAGTGCGGTTTGTTTAATATCAGGTATTCAAGCGCGGGAACATGGGTATCGGTGGAAAAGCTGCCGGGTGTGTATAACTTTTTGGGTACAAACATATATCGGGATTATTATGAGGATATGAATAATATCCAGTTTGTCGGAGGCAGTAACGGTATCGCGCTGTATAAGGATGATAAAGGCTATCAGGCTCCGAGGACTATCGAGCAGCTCGACGCGCTGTTGAATTTCCAGCGCGCAAAGCTTGACAGATACCCTGCCGAAAATACCCACCGGACGATCTTTTCGGTATGGAATGAGCCAAATCTGCAGTTTTACTGGCCGAATCTGCCAAGCGCGTATGAGTATTCGGTAATGCAGAAGCTTGTTGCGCTCGAAGTGAAAAAGCGTTATCCGGATATGCCCATAATTGCGCTTGACATCGCAAACGGAACAAACGCGGTCGATTACATAAAGCAGATGCTGGATACAGACGCTTATCCGTATATAGACGGCTATTCGTTCCATCCCTACAGCTTTCCGAGAGATATTGACGCGAGCTATGAGCCGCTTGTAGCCAAATTCCTGAACATTTCAGAGGACTATGGCGGCTTCCTAGACACATATGTAACAGAGACGGGTTATCCCACTCCGAACAGTACTCAGGGCGTAAGCGAACAGACACAG
>CAMNAT010000260.1 GCA_946531785.1 uncultured Oscillospiraceae bacterium | reverse complement strand
TTCAGGTATCGCGGATGCTTCCGGATATAGCGAGATAAAGGACAATACTCCGCTCATAACTATCGGACACAGTGCGGCGTCACCGTTCGGCTACCGCAGCGGCAACTGGAACAAGGATCGTATCATCGCCCAGGTGCATATGAAAAACGGTATGTGGGGCGATGCTGATGCTGATCATGTTGTTCCCGGAATACCTTCATTGCAGTATGCGGCGCAGTATACCGAGCACGCGAAGAATACGAGTCGTGACAGATCGGTATGCGACGCGAGATATCATATAGACCATCAGCGGGCAAAGGATACAAATATGCTCGTATCACACATCATCGAGTGGGGCAGCGGTCATTATGACTGGTCGGACAACGCTACGGATATGATGGTAAAGTATATTCAAAAGGCGATAGACTATCGCGTTCCGTCAGGCTTCACAGGCGGCAGCGCGGCATATACCCTTACCGACCTTACCAATACAGGATATCTTATGAAGCCGTTTGAAAAGGACGGTTCATCGGAAAGACCTGTAAATTATTATAAGGACACCTTAAAGGGCTGGCTCTCGTCAGGTCAGAACAACAGTGGCGCAAGCGCGGCGGACAAGAAGGCGTCATATTGGTATTTTGATAAGGCTTTTGCGGATGAGGTGAACGCGTTCACAAATTACGCGATCCCGCCGTCACCCGGCACGAACGATACAAAGGTAGCGGGCGCGACCTACAGCGCGATAGAGCCGTATATGCTGATGAAGAATCCGGCGGTTTCCACTCATGCGAACACCCCGGCATCAGCAGAAAATGAGATCCTGCCGATGACTCCGTTCAATGCGGATATGTCGCGCTACGGCTCTAACCGTTTTGTAAATTACACAAGGCTTGCGAATCCGTCCGGCAATGCTTCCAATTCAGCTAATCTGCAGGGCTATGACACTGCAACGGTGGATACATATTATATGACAAATATCCCGCAGGTGACATCGAATGACAACACAACTCTCGCATATGACGGAGCGGGGAGCGCGGCATATGTTCCCGCAAACACAAAGGCGGAATTTGTTCCGCTCATGGCTCCGTATGAGATCGTTTCCTCGGAGCTTGTGGATAAGGACGGCATGACCGTTAACGACAGCAATTCTGAGTCGCAAAATGTAGCATCTGTCACAAGAACAACTCTTCGTTTCCATAATAACAGAGTGTTTTATAGTGCCGGAAATAATAAAACAAATGATTACGGCACACTGCTTGGCAGCTTCGGCATGATCGTTTCGCCGGAGTTAAAGACGGGCGATAATGTTACATCCGCATTCAAGGCAACAGCCGTAGAGATGAATGTGCCGTATACCGGTAAGGGCTCGCAGACTCTTACATTAAATAACATAAATAATGTGAATATCAAGGACTCGAATGCTGCAAAGTCATTTGATGTAACATACACATCATCAGACAGTGATCTTCAGAAGTATACGGATGTGTTTGTTGAATACGGCCCTGCAAGAGCGGTCAGAGCTATAGCGGGAGATGGCTCATATTCGTGGAAGATAGAGATTTTGGAGGATCAGATACCTTCAGGTGCAAAATATCCGATAGCGGTAAATGTCGTGGCATCAAACCTCGGCAAGTGGGAGAATGTTGCGGGTGCGACTGCTTCGCAGGTCTTCTATATAACCGATAAGGATACTGTTAGCGGCGTATATCTTGACGGTGCAGCAAAAGATAATTACGATGCGGCTGTCGGCGAGGCATCAGCAGACGACAATGCGCATACCGTTGCGGTTTATAGCAATTGCACTACCTCAAAGCGCAGCAACATGGACGGCTCGGAAAAGATAACATTCCTTAACGGTGATTTTGCTGCAGAGGTAAAGCAGACTACAAATAACATGATGTTCCTCAACACCGGCGGAGCGGCGGCACCGGAGCTTGTATTCGGCAAGCAGGATGCAAAAGCAACAGACGCGTCAACTGCGCTTAAATATAATGTTGATAATAAAAACCGCTTTGCAGAGCTTAACAAGGGTTCTATGACTCTCTATAACGGCGTTATCATAACCGGAGGAAAAGCGGCACGCGGCGGCGGCATCGACTGCAAAACAGGAAGCGTTCTTAATATAAACGGCGGCACTATAACAGGCAATACCGCGACAAATTCAGATAATACCAACCTCGGCGGCGGCGGTGTTTCTATCGTCGGCTCGGGCACAACGATCATGACCGGCGGCACTATAACCGGAAATACATCGACAGGTAATTACGGCGGCGGTGTGAGTGTTATGGAAAGCGGCAAATTCAATATGACCGGCGGCACTATTACCGACAATACCGGCTATGATGTGTATGTGAACAACAATAACATGAAAATGAGCGGCAGCGCTAAGATAGGCAGCCTGTATCTTGCAAGCGGCAAAACTATAACCGTCGACGGCGCGTTCACGACAGCCGGCTCACATGCAGAGATAACACCGGGAGCATATACCGAGGGCGCAACGCTCGTTACATACGCAAACGGTCTGACGCCTTCAACAGGTGATTTCACCATAGCAAAGGACGGCGAAACTGCATGGTACACATATATCGACGGTCAGAGCCTGAAGCTTACTCAGACAACACCTTATGCGATAACCAACGGCGGCAATGTAACTGTTCAGAGTGAGGCTTCAAAGGGCGAAACAGTTATAATAACGGTTCCCTCAGGATACGTTGAGAATTCGCTTGTTGTATCGGGTATAAACCCGTCAGAGTTTACAAAAATATCAAATACACTATATAGCTTCACAATGCCTGAGAATGCGGTAACGGTATCGTGTCTTGTAAATAACGATCCGTCTAAGTTAGTAGTTGTCGGAACACCCAACACATATTATATTGACAAGAGTAATTCCATGAATGTCACATTTGATGTTCCGGCGGTCGATAGTGGTTACACATACAAATCGGCAGAAATAAAGGTTCCTGCGCGTGCAAACACATGGAACGCTTCAAATATGAAGGCGACTATCAATGGAAAGGCTTATGACACAGGCGCAGATGTAAGCCTTTCAAAGGTTACAGTAAATGCCGGAGCAGTAAACACGCTTACCATCACAAACGAGGGTAACGGTGTTGACTATTACAGCTATATAGGCGGCTGGAACGGCTCAAAGTATGATTACCCGATCACAGCATCAAATCTTCCGACTCTTACGCTCAAAAAGGCGGTATCTGCTCAAACCACTGCTCTTGAGGATAAAAACATATACGATGCAGAGATAAACAGTGACGCAAAGGGCTACTATGTTGAGGATCTCACGATCCCGTCATGGAATCCGACGCTGTACTGGAAGATCACTCTGACTGACGGCGCAAGCGGAAGGATAGCCGCGGATATCCCGACACTTTCCGGCGGCGGAAGCGTAAGCATCGGACTTGTACTCTATGGAACAAACGGTGAGTACACAACAGATGATATAGCAAGTGTAGCTATTGTAGAATAAGGAGGGCGTGATAATGAAGAAATATTTTTTACCTGAAATAAAGATCGCTCGTTTTGTTGAAAGCGTTAATACTGCTGCGGCGAGTGAGCCGAAAACAAACGGCGCTGACATTGCAGAAGAGGCAATGGTCGAAAAGGGTGTAAGTACACAAAAGGTCGATATGAATTCAGTTGATTTTCTGTTTTAAAGCTAAAAAAGGCTGCTGCATTGATTTGCAGCAGCCTTTAAATTTTGCTTAAAATCCCAATTCCTCGGCAACTACTATTACGCTTATCCTGCCGGGGAACTTATAGCAGCCATCAATAATACTTATTATATTACAAACGCGCTTTTCTCCGGTACAATCGGTGCAGCGGCATGTCTCGTCGCATGGGTTGCCGTGGTGAATGCGCCGCGAGTTCAGCGGCGCAACGGACTTGGCGCGGCGAATACCCTCCGCCATATCCTCAACGATCTTGTTTGCGCCTACCACGATAATGACTTTTTTTGGACCGAAGCCTATGCATCCGACGCGGTTTCCGGTACAGTCGATATTAACGATCTGTCCC
>CAMNAT010000259.1 GCA_946531785.1 uncultured Oscillospiraceae bacterium | reverse complement strand
TTTTGAGCCGGACGAAAAGCTCGTACCGCCGTTTGAGCTATAAAGACTATTCCCCGAGCTCCATATCTGATAATAGCCGCTCATACCGATATTTGCCATAACTCCTCGCCCGGTATCAGAGCTTGCACCCTCATGGAACAGCTCCTCGCCACTTGCAGCGTCATAAACACTCATACCGTAATCGGCAGTCTGCCCTTGCGTTGAGGTCGTTGAGCTTCCTATCGTATATCCGCCGCTTTCAAGCACAGAAAAGTATTCTAAGCCCTTGTGTGTCGGGTCGTAATTGCCTATGTGCAAAGCGTCGCCATGACCCCTGCCGCTGCACCATTTAAGCGAAAGATCATCATCCCAGCATATTGCACCAGTGATGATCTCGTCTTTGCCGTCATCATCGACATCAGCTACAGTCATATTATGGTTGCCCTGTCCCTCATACATTCCGTTATAGTCAGCTGTCGTAAAGGTCTTCTCCACAGAAAGCACACCCTTATTAAGCCTCATTGCCGCAACGGTGGTCTTGCCGTAATAGCCGCGAACCGATACTATGTAAGGGTTCACTCCGTCAAGGTATGCCACAGCCCCCAAAAACCTGTCCACACGGTTGCCGTAGCCCTCGTTATTGCCCCAGGATGCGACATCGCCGCGCGGGAAGGGATAGTATATCGTATCTATCGCCTTACCGTCAGAACCGAATACAGTATAGTATTCGTCACCTTCAAGTATTCTGCCGCCGGTGTTTACATAGCTCGTGTTATTTATCTCGTCTGTGACTTTTCGTATATCGTTTACATGGCTCGCCTTTGTTACGAATGCACCCGCAGAGTCCTTGGACCCCGGCGCTGTCTTAGCGGCAAGCTCCGCTTTGCCGTCACCGTCAAAGTCATACACCAAAAACTGCGTGTAATGCGCACCTGCGCGGATATTCTGACCTAAGTCTATCCGCCACAGTTTAGTACCGTCAAGCTTGTACGCGTCAAGTATGACATTACCTGTATATCCTTCATGTGAATTGTCTTTTCCGTTGCAGTCCCATTTAAGGATAATCTCATACTCGCCGTCACCGTCAAGATCTCCGCAGGACGCATCATTTGCGCTGTAAGAATAGGTTACACCATCGGCAAGCGTCACATCGGCAGGCTTATCAAGGGCTATATCAAAATAGTTGTTCTGATACGGAGTGACAGCTTCACATTGCTCACCGCCGTCTATAGCTACGCTGTATCGGTCGGAAACCGATCCGGATCGGTCAAGATAGTTTGTGCTGTCATCCACCCTCGCAAGCTCTGAGCCGTTTTTATATATCGCAAAGCCCGGCGCTTTTAAAACATTTGAAACCATTGCCTCATCGCCCAGAAGACGCCATGACAAATATATACCGTTTTTTGTACTAATTGCGACAAGACCACGATCAAGTTTTTCCATATATCTTTTGTGATCATTTTCAATATAGTTATATGTTATCTCAGTCAGTGTGTCACTCTCATAAGCCGCCCGAAAAGATGGAACTGAAGATACGATCACAGCGGCTGCAGTCAGCCATGTTGTTATCCTTTTCATATATCTCCCTTTCATGAACAAATGTATAGTTCTATACATTGTAAATTATAACATAACCAAGCATTTTTATCAACAATTTTTTACTTTCCTTTTGTTAAAAAATCAGTTTTGTTTTGTCATATATTTTGTCCTATATGAGTATTAATAGAATACACGGAAATGAAAGGACAAGACAACAGCAATGAAACGATTCAGAACATTTATAATCACAAGGAAAACGCTGCAAAAGGCTGCCGTAATCGGTATGTTAGCTATAACCGCTGCGGGAGTATGTATAAGCTTTTCTAAAAAGCCTGCGGCTGTTGTCCCGGCTTTTTCTGATCTTAATATAGCTCCGGAGGATATTATAAATGACGGTATGCCTAAGGAGGACGAGCCCTTTGATTATAAAAGCCTCATAACCTCGCTTCTCGGATTTGATTCGGACAAACCAGAGAGTATTATAGAAGGATCTTCAGAAATATTTAACGATACCCACAGCGAGCCGCCAATAGAGGATAACACTCCTCTCCCATCCATTGAGCCTGTACATACAGATATACCGATCAAGGATGAAAGCAGATCAGACCTGCCCTCGCACGATGCAATAATCAAGGCAGGCTCGCTTGAGATAAATAATGCCACAAGCTACAAGGTATCGTTGGCAGAATCCGCTGCCGCGCCTAAAGAGACAAACCTTGAGCTTAATGGCGAGCCGGAGGTGCTTATTGTTCACACTCATACCACAGAATGCTACATTGGCGACGAAATGAGCGGCGAGTCTGAGCGTACAACAAACGAGCAATACAATGTCTGTGCCGTTGGTGATGTGCTTTCGGAAGAACTGGAGTCATACGGGATAAAGGTCGTACACGACAAGACTATACATGATTATCCATCGTATCAGGGCTCATATTCAAGAGCGTTGAACACAATCACAACTGATATGAGTAAATATCCATCCGTCAAGATGATTATTGATCTGCATCGTGATGCATATGTTTATCCGGACGGCACAAAGCTCAGTGTGACTACCGAGATAGACGGAAGCAGATGCGCGCAGGCTATGCTTGTGCTCGGAACCGATACAATGGGGCTGTATCACCCGAATTGGCGATCAAATCTCGTGTTGGCGGCAAAGATCCAGAACGCTGCCGAGATCATGTATCCGGGCTTGCTTCGTCCTATTAACCTCCGCCGCGAAAGATTCAACATGCATGTTTCAAAGGGCTCTATCCTTATTGAGATCGGCAGCAACGGCAACACGCTTTCCGAGGCAAAGCAGGCTGCCGCATATCTCGGTAAAGCGATAGCCGCAGCGCTCATCAACGGCTGAGCAGCAGACCTCTGTTTCTGCGCTGAACCAATAATACGCCAAGTATTATGAAGGCTGCGCCGATAAAGCCGGAATAGCTTTTATACTCACCAAGCACAAACGTACCTAAAACGAGGCTTGTGACCGGCTCCAGTGCCGAAAATATTCCGGCTTCCGCAGCTCCGCAGTATCTTATGCCCAGCTGAAACAGCGGCATGGCGCAGAATGTGACAGCAAACGAAATAACAGCTGCAAGGCACCATGAGCTGAGAGAAAACGAAAGATGTAAGGCTCCGGACGAAACCCCAAAAATAAGAGCGGCAACTGACATTATAAGTGTTACATAAAACGATAATACAACATGATCTTCCTTATCAAGTCCGGATAAGTTCATATATATGATATAAAAGCTGTAAAATAAGCCTGAGAATAGCGCAAGCGCCGCTCCTGCCGGATCAGGGATGCTGTTCAACTCCATAAGCATGTAAACTCCGGCTGTGATAAGCAAAACAGCAGATACTGTTGTACGCGGAAGTCTTTGACGGTATATCAGCGCAAGCACAGCAATGACGGCCACAGGATAGATAAAATGCAGAGCCGTGGCTGTTCCGGTCGGTATATACTGATATGATAAATACAGCAAAAGAATAGGCATCGTTCCGCCAAAAAATCCGAGGATCAGCACTTGCTTCAGCCTTTTATATGTCAGCTTCAACGGTCTTTTCTCCATGCAGATAATCAGATACAGAAAAGGCAGCGAGATACAGCTGCGCAAAAATGTTAATGTTACGCCATTCAATCCGCCGCGATACGCTATCGCGGATAAACACGGAACTACCCCATATGTTACCGCCGAAATAAATAAAAAAAGCCTACCCTTCAGCATCATGATCAACCTCAATTCTTGTACAGATATAGTAATTTTTACCACATCTGCACAAAAATATTCATCGGTTAAAAGCATAATGTTAAAGGGGGCTTCCGTAGTATGATTTTATTTACGAAGCTTGGATTCCACCTTTTCCAAGAGCTTGTCCACATCCTCCTCGGGGATAGTTGTCATGAACGAACGATGACATTCGGGTATACGCATGAGCTTCTTCTTCGCATCCTCATACAGTCCGAGCTTATAATCCACCTGTGCGCCGCGGTACCACGCTTCGACACACATCGGCTCCG
>CAMNAT010000258.1 GCA_946531785.1 uncultured Oscillospiraceae bacterium | reverse complement strand
AGGTGTTGGCTATAGGCAACAGCTTTAGCGCTGACGCTATGGAGTGGCTGTATAATATAGCGTCCAGCTATGGGTTTGAAAATATTGTGTTAGGCAATGCGTATATAGGCGGTTGCACGCTTGAGACGCATTGTAGCAATTCAATCAATAACAGTTCATCATATATATATACTATAAAAATACGACAGGTCAATGGATCGCAGACGAGAACAAAACCAATCCCGATGCGCAGCTTGCGTGGCATATTACATGGGCATATGCTAAAGACAGCACCCATGAGGAGTATATCAATTACGATAAGGATCAGCTGACGATGTATAATGCAATTATATCAGCATTTAAGGATAAGGTTTTGCCTAAATCGGAAATTGCATTTTATATCCCTGTCGGTACAGCGATTCAGAATGTAAGAACGAGCTTTATCGGAGATAAGCTTAATCGTGACGGTTTCCATCTGGATCTGAAGCTGGGCAGATATACAGCTGGGCTTACGTGGTTTGGTAAAATCACGGGTCTTGCGATTGATGATATTGCCTATGTGCCGGATACTTTGGCAATCCCGCCTGCCTGTCTAAAGGTGGTTAAGGAATGTGTAAAGAATGCCATTAAAAAGCCGTATGAAATCACTCAATCACAATATACCGTTGCTCCTTCAGACACGGTGGTGTGATTGTAACTAAGTGCGGTAAACTTTTTAACAAGTATACCGTATTTACTTTATCCACTCAATAAGAGTATAATAAAAACAATAAAATATATAATTCGGAGAGGAAGGTTTATATGAAAAGATATATTTCTTTAATTTCTGCGCTGTCTGTGCTTACGGGTATGATGAGCGGATTTGTTGCGGCGAATGCCGCGGCGGACGGAAACGGAACAGAGATAGACCCGTATGTTGTTTCAACGGCAGAGGAATGGGAAAGCGCAAAGAAGCAAGGGTATATACAACTGGGAGCAGACATAACAACTACTGTGGGTCCGAGAACTGCTGCAGACCTTACCGTTGATCTTCACGGTCATACACTTACTTCAAGCGCGGCATCTGTTTTGGAAGTATACAGCGGCCATACCTTCACGCTTGTGGATACCGGAAGTACAAAAGGTGCGTTAGTAAACAGCGGCACGGGTTATGGAATAAAGGTTGCAGCGAATAATGCTACAGCTAACATTAACGGTGCGTCAGTTAGATCAAAGGGTCAGGCTGTTTTGGTAAGTGCTGCAACAGCTCCTACGCTCAATCTGGAGAACGCAATAATTGACGGTGGCACATATGCAATTAATGTTGCAAGCGGCGGCATAGTAAACATTAAAAGCGCAACCATTAACAACGACGCGGAGTATAAGGGTTACACTATATATGCACAGGGATCATCGGTTGTTACGGTTGACGATGGTACATTTCATTATAACGGAACAGTAAGCTCTGTGGTAGTATCGGGAAATGCGTCTGTTACAATAAACGGCGGAACCTTCTATAACCCAAACACAAAAAGAGGCGTTATAAATAATGCGAAGGGCTATACCGGCACGCTGACAATTAACGGAGGCGTGTTCGAAAACACTTATGAAGGTATCGGCTACAGTATTCTTGATGGTGATGAGGGGACAACGGACACTCCGCCTTCAATAATAATCAAGGGCGGTAATTTTAATTCGATATTTGGAAGGGTAAAGCCGAACAATACTAAAACTCAAGTATTAATAGAGGGCGGAACCTTTGTCTTTGACCCTGCAAGCTATGTAAATACAGGATATAGCAAAATAACAGACAACGGCAACGGCACATGGACAGTTACATCAGACGGTGAAACACCGGCCACAACATCGCCGGAAAATACGCAATCTCCGGACCCGGGTGCGACTGCGGCTCCGACTGCATTACCAACGGCAAGTCCTACGCCCACACCGTCGCCCACATCCACGCCAACGGCAAAGCCGATAGTTACACAGCCGCCCTCAGAGGGTACGGTATGGGCTGAAAAGTGGAGCTATAATTTCAATGAGTTCACATCAACGGATACATACAGCAGTTCAAACAAGCTGACTCTTCCGGGGGAAAAGGCGCCGTCCATTACCTTCTATAAAGGAACGATAACGTGTGCGGAAGGACTTTTCGGAAAAAGTGAGGGAGACTATCATCTTGCACTCACATCCTCGACATCGGGCGAATCGGCAAGAATATTCCATGATATTAGTAATCTGGATGCGCCGGTAAATAATCTTATAGCCGAAATGGACATGGCATTTTCCACAACAACAGAAACCAGGTATCTTGCGTCATATAGAACGACCGGCTCAATGAACGGCATGGTGTTCTCTGCTGATGGAAGAGTGGGCTATTATGACAGCAGCAACAAGATACAGTATTTTGAGGGTCTTACATATAAGGCGGACAAATGGTACCATATTGCGGTAAAATATGATTTTATAAATAAAACCATATCCTACTATCTTGATGATGAGTATCTCGGAACGGTAACACCGCCTAACGCGGCGGCAATGACAACGGTTTCAGAGATATGCTATAAGGGTATTCCGAATAAAAACGATCCGGGAACTACCTATATGGATAATTTCAAAATATCGCAGGAGCAGGAGTCGTATATTACCTCGGTTCTCACATCACCTGTGAGCAGGACTTATCTTCGTGACACCGAAATAACATTTACGGGCTATGCAAAGGATTCAACGGGTGCCGGTATAGAAAGAACGGAATTCTATGTTGACGGTGAGATGGTACATTCCACAGAAAGCGATACATATTCATTCACGAAAAAAATCGAACCGGGCAATCATACTCTTATTGCAAGGTCGATAAACAGGGATGGGTTTACAGGTGATTCAAAAACCGTTAACTTTACCGTTGCAGGCTATGATCTTCCGACCGTGTATTCGGACGGAATGGTTCTCCAGCGCAACAAGCCCGTAAAAATTGCCGGAAAGGGAATTAACGGCACTATGGTAACGGCATCTGTGCAGGGCAGATCCGCATCGGCAAAGGTCGAGGATGGAAACTTTGAAATAACTCTCCCTTCGCTTTCAGCGTCAAAGAGCGAGACGCTCAAAGTTGAGGCGGACGGCATAGAAAAGACATACAATGTTGCGATAGGAGAGGTCATACTCTTAAACGGTCAGTCAAACATAGCATATAATCTTTCACAGTTCACACAGCTCAGAGACCATTACACCGAGGATCGGAAAGACATACATCTGTTCAAGCAGGACAGCGTTTCGCTTAACACACCGCAGACCGATATCCCGTCGGGAAGATGGGTTCCGGGAACGATAAGTGAAGCGACATACTTCTCGGGCTTCGGCTTCGGAACGGCTGTAGACCTGTATAAGGCGCTTGGAGAAGATGTGCCGATAGGTCTTATATATGCAGCTATAGGCGGAACAAATATAAATACATGGGTAAAGAACGGCGCGTATACGACCGACCCGGATCTTGCGGCGATCAACACAAACAGCAAGGCATACAATCAAATGGTTGCGCCGCTTACGGCATATACCATAGGTCATGTGATCTGGTATCAGGGTGAAGCCAATACATATATCAATCAGAATTACGAAAAGGCGCTGACAAAATATATAGACAGTCTGCGTGAGGATTTTAATGACGAGAGCATTGATTTCACAATCATTCAGCTGCCAATATATAATTATACAACAGCGTATAAGACTGTACAGCGAACAGCTACAGAGGTTCGCGCAGCGGAATGGAACGTGTCGGAAAGGCTTGATAATGTTGCGACAATAGTCGCAATAGATACAGGCGACGCCGGCGGAATACATCCGAATGACAAGCTGACCATTATACCGAGAGTTGTAAAAGCGCTCCTGCACTTCATTGACCCGGATGACGACTCAATAATCTACAAGAGCCCGTCATATAAGGCCTATACTCAGGATGGAAGTACAATGACGATCACATTCAAGGATGTTGCCGGAGGACTTACGACAAAGGACGGCGCGGCGCCCAAGGGCTTTAAGATCGCAGGTGACGATAATAATTTCTTTGATGCGGATGTAACACTTAAGGATAAT
>CAMNAT010000257.1 GCA_946531785.1 uncultured Oscillospiraceae bacterium | reverse complement strand
ACCACAGGCTCGGTCAGGGCAAGTATGACGGACTGGGACGCGAGTACACGATGAGGCATATAGAGCCGATGACAAGGGCATATGTGACCGGACTGCTCGAAGAAGCAAAGAAAGCCGGCATCTATTGTCAGATAGGCGGCTGATAAGGAGTGAAATTTATTTAATGGGTATGTGGATATGCGCCGCACGCAGATTCCTGGAAATGTTTATAATAAACGTTTTTCTCTCGGCGCTGATTTTCGGAATGTATAAAATGGGTGTGATACCGTCAACAATGGCGGGCTGCTTCCTGAGCCTCGGCTTCGGAGCTATCGTTTTCTGGGTGACGAACATTATCCTGCTGAGACGATGCAGATTCGTTCTTCCGGACAGAAAAACATATATGACGGCAAACTATATCGCATTCGGCGCGTTTGTGCTGTTCAGTTTGATCTTCCTTGTTCTTGTAGACTCGGAGACATATACATGGGTTTTTGCGATCACCAAGTTTCTGAAATATTCAAACATGCAGCTGGGTGCCAGCTTCATGTTCGGTGATGAGGCGATGACTGAGACCTTCTTTGCATCAATGATATTCCACGCCTTCACCGCATTCATTATATGGGCGGCACCTGTAGGCATGGAGGAAATGCTCTCCGATGCAAAAAAGGAGAACTGGCAGGACAGGATCTACACAATGGTCGATATAATGGACGCGGTTGAAAGAACACGCGAAAAATATGCAAACAACGATGATCTCTTCTTCGACGAGCTGATGCTGATCTTTGACGGTGCATCTGAAAACGAGATCCGAAGGCTTCTCGGCATGGAGCTTCTTCCTGAGGAGGACGACGAGTTTGAATCGTTCCTCGACGAACACGGCTTCATCGATGAATCAAAGCTGGTATATTACGAATAAGACGAAAAAACACCGTGATCGGTGTAATGCAGATCACGGTGTTTTTATTTGTCATTTTATCCTTAAAGCCCTGATGGCATTCAGCACAGCTATCACCATCACTCCTACATCGGCAAATATCGCCAGCCACATATTCGCGATCCCCGCCGCGCCGAGCGCAAGGCACACCAGCTTTACTCCTATGGCAAAGAATATGTTTTCATACACTATCCTCATGCACTTCTTTGATATCCGTAAAGCCAACGCTATCTTTTTCGGATCGTCGTCCATAAGCACGATATCCGCCGCCTCTATCGCAGCATCCGAGCCTAAAGCACCCATCGCTATGCCTACATCAGCAAGCGACAGCACCGGCGCGTCATTGAGTCCGTCGCCGACAAATACAAGGGATGAGCCCTTTTTCTTTACTTTAAGCAGCTCCTCGGTCTTTTTTACCTTATCCTCAGGCATCAGTCCTCCGTAGACCTCATCCGCGCCGATCTCACGCGCTATGGGCTCCGCCGCAGCCTTCGTATCGCCGGTGAGCATTATCAGCTTTTCCACACCCGATGCGCGAAGCTCCAAAGCAGCCGCCTTTGAGGTCGGCTTGATGATATCCGCGATCAGGATATGCCCCGCGTACTCGTTATCTATCGCGATATGCACGACAGTACCCTCGTGGTGGCAGTGCTTATACCCAACACCGATCATCTCCATGAGTCTCTCGTTGCCGACCGCGAGCCTTTTACCGTCTATCTCAGCGGTAACACCTCTGCCGGAATACTCTGTAAGCTCCGTGACACGCGCAGGATCCGGCTCCTGTCCGTATGCCTTAATGATGCTCTTTGCTATCGGATGCGTCGAGCCGCACTCGGCAAGCGCGGCATATTCCAGAAGCTGCTTTTCCTCGATCCTATTATGGTGAACTCCGACCACCTCAAACACGCCCTGCGTGACCGTTCCGGTCTTATCCATAACGACATATATCGCCTTTGAAAGCGTTTCAAGATAATTTGAGCCCTTTATCAGTACTCCGCGTGATGACGCTCCGCCGATACCGGCAAAGAAGCTCAGCGGTATGCTTATGACAAGCGCACACGGGCAGCTTATGACAAGGAAGGTGAGCGCGCGCTGCACCCAATCGCCCCACTCAGGCGGCATGGAAAGTATCAGCATCCGCACAAGCGGAACAAGCAACGCAAGCACGAGCGCGCCTATGCAGACCGCGGGCGTATAATACCTCGCAAACTTGCTTATAAAGTCCTCAGACCGCGACTTATGCATACCCGAGCTTTCCACAAGCTCCAGTATCTTCGATGCGGTGGAATCGCAGAACTCCTTTGTTGTCCTCACCCTTATAAGCCCGGTGAGGTTTATGCTGCCACTCTTTATCTCCGCGCCCTCGGAAAGCTCTACAGGCATGCTCTCGCCCGTCAGCGCCGCTGTATCTATAGTCGTGCTGCCGGATGTCACTATCCCGTCTATCGGCACTCTCTCGCCCGGGCGGATGACTATCTCGCTGCCGATCTCCACCTCATCGGGATCGACGCTCACTATCTCGCCGTCACGCTCGATGTTCGCAAAGTCGGGATTTATGTCCATCAGCTCGGAAATATTCCTCCGGCTCTTGCCGACAGCTATGCCCTGGAAAAGCTCGCCGATCTGATAGAACAGCATTACAGCCGCGCCCTCGCGGAATTCGCCGAGCGCCATCGCGCCGACTGTAGCTATCGCCATCAGGAAGTTTTCGTCAAACACCTGACGGTTCAATATTCCCTTTCCCGCCTTTATAAGTATGTCATAGCCGATTATGAGATACGGCACAAGATAAATTATAAGCTCCGCATATTTCGGCAGAGAAAACAGCCTAGTGACGACCTCGCAAAGAACGAGTGCCGCGACAGACGCAATTATCCGCCACAGTACCTTTTTCTGCTTCCCGCTCATATGAATATCTCGCAGTCGGACTCTACCTTGCGGCAGTTCTTTTTAACATCCTCCATCACCGATGCGGCATCTGCGCCGTCCTCGAATTCCACGCGCATCTTGAGCGCCATGAAGTTCACGACCGCCTTCTTCACGCCCGGCGTGTCATTCGCCGCGGCTTCCATCTTGTTCGCGCAGTTCGCGCAATCCACATCGATCTTATATATCTTTTTCATGTTGACCTCCTATATTTGAATGCTTATTCATATGAGCAATCATTCATATGTTATTTTGATTATATCATTATATGCAGCGGATGTCAATAGCGATAATAAAAAAGCGCAGAATTATTTTAGATAATTATTTTTCATCCGCATCATTAAACAGATCTTCAATGGAGACATTTAATATCTTTGCCAACCCATATAATTCTATATCTGTAACAGTTCGAGATAAGTCTTCTATTCTTGAAATAGAACCGCGGCATATATAAATAGCTAGAGTTTCTAATTTGGCTGATAGGAGCTGCTGGCTCATCCTTTGTTGTTTACGGTATTTCCTAACATTCTTTCCTATCATATTCATTTTTGTTCCATCTATAATTCTTGCCATAAATAATCACCCCATCACTATAATTTGTCTTGACATAGGACAATTATTATGATACTATAAATACAAATTTTGTTTGTCCTGTCACAGGACAAAGTTATATTTTTTTATTATAAATAAATGTATTACTAAAATATCAAGGGGGATAGGTAGATGGCAGAATTTTGTTTGGATTGTTTGAATAAGTATATCAATAGCAGCAAACCATTAAAAGAAAAAGATGTTATTCTAATTGACGATTGGTGTGAACAATGTCAGAAGAGGAAACCTTGTGTCGTTGTAATAAAGCCTAAGACTTTTAGAGGACGAATGGAAAGAAAATATAATATTATAAAATATAATTTGCATTGTTTTATAAAGGATTTAACGAAGAAATGTGCAAAAAAATCACGTCACTGAAACATATTTTGTGACGTGATTATTCGGTAGTTTTGTATTATTTTAATGCGGCTTGATCTCACACCAATTCCAATATCTCGTCCGCGGTATCAACAATAGTCTCTGCGCCGTAGCCCTCAAGCTCGGCACGGGAGCGGAAACCCCAGGTCACACTGATACACGGCATACCGGAATTCTTTGCCGTCGCAAGATCAACATCAGTATCGCCTATATACACGCTCTCTTCCGCGCTCGCGCCCATCTCATC
>CAMNAT010000256.1 GCA_946531785.1 uncultured Oscillospiraceae bacterium | reverse complement strand
ACATATTTATCAAATCCAGAATACAGGTCCGAAGGCTCATAATACTTAACATATTCGGCAAAGGAAAAGGGATATACCTTGATCTCAAAGGTTCGCCCCGTAAACAGTGTTGCAAGATCTGAGCTCAGCAAAAACGCGTTTGATCCGGTGATGTAAATATCGTACTTCTCCGAGGCGTGCAGACCGTTTATCGCTTTTTCAAAATTATTGCACATCTGTATCTCATCAATAAGAATAAAGTTTTCCTTTCCCGCTTTATAAGCCGCATTGATATGATCATACAGAGGGCGGTATTCCGTCAGATCCTCATATTCGGGAAGATTAAAATTGATATGAATGATATTCGCTTCGGTATGATTTGCTGCTATATAGTCCTTGAAAGCTTCAAGCAGCTTGGATTTACCGCTGCGGCGTATCCCCGTTATCACCTTGATATCCGGTGTTCCTATCACATTTATGAGTTTATCCATATACTCGGTACGCTCTATCAGCTTCATTTGGCTCACACTCCTTTGCTGAGTTAATTTTACCACATCTATTTCCCAAAATCAAGATTTTTTTATTTTTGGGAAATAGAGATTTGTAAAAATTAATGCAGATAATATCATCTGCATCAGTTTCTTCCTATATAATACGAGGGTGCCTCAAAGCACCCTCATTTTTAATACTCCCAATATGTTGCAATGTCATACAGACGGCTAAGCGCCGTTATCGCCTGCTGAATTGACATGTTCTCGTTCGGGTTGAAGTTGTTCCTGTCATCACAGGACATTATGCCCTTATCGAGCATCCAGTTCACATGGAACTCCGCCCAGCTGCCGATCTGCTTAAAATCGGACGGCCTTGCCTTGTAGTTCGTGCCGACATACATAAACTTGTCCGCCGCGCGCGTGAACATTACCGCTGCCTCCTGGCGGGTTATGAGCCCGTCCGGATCAAACTCATAGTCGGATTTGCCGGTAACGATGCCGAGGGCATAGAGCTGGTCTATCGTCTCGGTTCGCCAGCGGCAGTCGATGAAGTTGTTCGACAGATAAATATTCCCGGTCGCGTTCATATACGCGTCCATGCTCGCATAGTTGCCGCAGGTCACGATCCAGTTTGCGATCAGCTCCGTCATCTGCTCGCGCGTGACGGGCTGCGCGTATTTATCAGTAAACTCATATGGCACAAGATTCTTTGCCGCCGCGACCTTGATCGTAGCCTTTGCCCATTCAGCCTCGGGCAGCTTCAGGAAGTCGCGCGTGTATATCGCTGTGCGGTACAGACCGCCGTATATCTCATTTTCAGGCGTATCGTAGTATTTGGTCTCAAAATATCTCAGCTCCGCGGTATCCGCCTTTGACGGCATATAGCAGACATAATTGTCCGTGCCGTAGGTGCCGATCTGGATGCCGGCTCCGTAGTAGTAGCTTATCTGCGCGCCCGAACGCGTTACGAAGTTGACGCAGGTGCCTCTGAACGGAGTGGGGTTCGTCTTTCTCCATACCGTCATGTTGGCAGCCATGCCGTAGAACTCGGCTATCTCGCTCGATGTGAGTATCTTATACCTGTTCTCGTCGGTGTCGCAGAAGGTCGCGGATTCGATATCCGACACGCTGTATATCCCCAGAGCATCGGCAAAGCTCATCGACTCGGGAAGATTCACGACATCATATGCCGATGCTGCCGTACCGAGCGCCGTGATGAGCGCCGCCGCGCCCGCAATTATCCTTTTAAAAATAGTGATCACCTCTGTCAGATCTTATACGGTATCAGAACCGCCGTCTCGCCGTTCGGAAGCTCAACGAATAATTCGATATATGTCTTGTCCTCGTCTGAGATAAAGCCGTCGAGCAGCTTGAAGTGCTCAAGCTCGTTGAGTCCGATTATCCCTGTATCACTGACATACATATATGTGCCGGGGTGATATGTCTGGGAATAGATCACGCGGTAGAGCATATCGTCATCATATGTTCTGTATAGGTTTCTGCCGAAGATGTTGGAGATGCTCTGGAACTTTGTGAGTCTTAATACCTTATCCGCCGCGCCCTGGTTCGACTGGTAGACATGCATTCCGCCCGATACCATGATATCGGTGAAGCATGTGCCGTAAAGATCGCTCAGGACATAGCTCTTGCCGCTTATGAGCAGCTTGTCGCGGTAGGATACCTCCGCGGGCTGAGCGCCGTCGGATATAAACGACATTATACCGTTCCGGTAGGTGTAGAAATGCGCGGTGAGCACATCGCCGTTCTCGCTTACAACAAGCTCCTTACTGTTATCGGTATCATCGAGATCGACAAGGGCTATCGAGCGCGCGCTGTTCACCGAGCCGAGGCTTGCGGTGTAGTCCAGACCGTTGATGGTAAGCACCGTCACATTGCCGGAAACATCGTTTGTCGGGGTGAACTCGAGCTCCTCGGGCTTTCCGTCATTATCGAGGTCTATGCTTGTCTTTGCCGCGGTCTCCGTATAGAACTGTGCAGCATCCTCAAGCGTGCGGAAGCCCTTCTTTATAAACGCATAAGGTCTGTACGGCTTGCCTGTGGTCGAGACAAGAACAAGGCTGTGATGACCGTCCCATGTCACCGCATAATCCATCGCCTCAGCTATCGCGCGGACGGGGATGAGCGTTCTGTAGGTGCCGGTCGTCGTCACCATCGCCGGCGCGTCAAGCTCGATGCGTGTGCCGTTACGGTACATAGCTGTATCGCCGATCTTTATCGTAACTGTCACATCATTCTTTTTTATGATCGCCGTCTGCGACTCCTGATCCCAGTCCACCTCAGCGCCCGCCTTCTCGAATACGGCGCGGATCGGCACCATGGTATAGCCCGGATCAATTATGATCGGCGGCTGGTCGAAGGTCACAAGATCATTATCGACCGAAACAGAAACTATGTCCGACTCTGCCGACGCACAGACTGTCAATGCCGCGCACAGACCGGCTGCCGCCGCTGCGCCCGCGATCAGTTTTACAAATCTCATATTGGATCACTCCTTTATAATATACAATACTTATCCATGTATTCTTCCATCTTGGGTATCATCGCATCATATCTGCCGGATGCCTTTAGATATTCATATACATCCTCGACCGTCACGATAGCGTGAACATTGATGCCGAACTCCTCGCCTACCTCCATTATAGCGGTCTTGCCCGGAGTAGTGCCTACCTCGCAGCGGTTTACGGATATGAACATATCCCTCACATTCACCTTTGCCGCGCCTAAAAGGACGGGCATAGTCTCGCGTACCGCCGTTCCGGCAGTAATGACATCCTCAATGATTATGACCTTATCGTTATCCTGCGGCTTGTAGCCGACGAGCGAGCCGCCCTCGCCGTGATCCTTCTCCTCCTTGCGGTTGAAGAAATACGGCTTGTCGATGCCATACTCATTATAGAGCGCCGCCGCGGTCGCCGCCGCGATCGGGATGCCCTTATATGCGGGGCCGAACATGCAGGTGAAATCCTCGCCGACCGCCGCTTTTACCTCCGCGGCATAGAATTTGCCGAGAGTGGCAAGCTGCTTGCCTGTGCGGTAGTTGCCTGTGTTCACGAAATAGGGTGTGTTCCTGCCGCTCTTTGTGACGAAATCGCCGAAGCGCAGGACATCCGCCGCCATCATGAACTCTATAAATTCCTTCTTTTCAGCTGTGATCATTGGTTTTCCCTCGCATTATAAAAGTCTATAGTTATAATCATTATAACATAAAGTTTATGATTTGTAAACACCTATTTTTTTGGCTATAAATGAACCAAGGCTCCGCCGATAAGCCCGTAAATTTCAGTTTATCGGTTAGCGTTGGCGGCGTCGCGCAGCCGAGCCGTCCTTTTTTAGAATTGCGTCAGCAATTATCAAAAAGGAAGGGGGACCGCCGCCATAGGCGGTGGTGGAAGGTTTGACAAATACATAAATTTGCTATACAATAGATAAAAGCTATTTTTATGAATAAAGGGTGATTTTTAAATGCCTCGCAAAACAATAGACAGAGAAGACAACTCAAAAACAAATGCAAGAAGACTTCGGAAAAGCATGACAAAAGAAGAAAAACACTTATGGTATGATTTTCTGTCT
>CAMNAT010000255.1 GCA_946531785.1 uncultured Oscillospiraceae bacterium | reverse complement strand
CAAATTGGATTGGTTTATTGTGGTTTTTATGTTATAAATACTTTGACCGGATCAACATCGGCACATGGAAAGTATTATACCGGTAAATTATATGATGTGCTTATGATAGATAATGTTATAGGTGCAACATCATATTCGGTTATAAGAAAGGATATTGCTGTTAAAGCCGGTATGTTTGATGTAGAAATGATGGCAGCTCAGGATTATGAGTTTTGGATAAGAATATCAAAGCTATGCGAGATCGAATGTGTTAATGAGCCTTTAGTAAAGTATTATATACATGATGGTGAGTGTATTACAGCGGATCCGAAAAAAAAGATACAGGGATTTAACCGTATCATTGAAAAGAATCGTGATTATTTACATACACATAAAAAAGCCTTATGGAGCAGGACAATGGCATTAGCGCCTTTATATGCTTGGAATAAACAGTATCTGAAAGCAATCAGGATATGGGTGCATGCAGCAGCAATTCAGCCACATGAGATAAAGAAAAACTATAATACTTTAAAACTATGTACAGTTTATATAGTAAAAGGATTGTTGAAGAAAATATAAGGTGTTTTGACTGTAACATCTAACAAGCAGAAACATGACATGTGAGTAATAAGTCTGTGTAGGAGATAATAATTGGTTTATGAGTAAAATACATATAGCTTTTTTAGTAAATACTATTTATGGAGTAGGCGGAGTACAAAGAGTTCTTTCTTCACTGGCAAATAAGCTGGCAGAGAATTGTGATGTTTCGATTGTGTATATAAAGAAATGTAGTGATAGTACTGAATCTATCATCTATAACTACGATCCGAAAATCTGTTTGCTGCATGAAGAAAGGTTGGATTGGACAGAGATTAGCTTTATTCGAAGGATATTAACAAAAATAAACCTTTGGTTAAAGAGCAGGAATATAATTAGTATTCATTTGCGTAACGAGGTATATTATCCGAAAAGAATAAGAAATAGGTTAGTAAAGTATATTAATAAAAAACAGTTTGATTGTATTATCGGTGTTCAAGGTGATGCAACGATAATACTTGCACTGTTAAAGAAAAGATTAAAAAGTAAGTGTATTGGATGGCTTCACAATTCATTTGTGGCGTATTTCGAAACAGCTGGAAGATATTATTACGGACAAAGACTTATGTTTAAAAAATATATGCATCGTATGGATCAATGTATTGTGCTGACTAAGTCAGATGAGATGCGATGTAAGGACGCGTTTGGTTGCAAAACAACAAACATATATAATCCGGTAACAATATCAACAGATAAAAAAAGCAAAAACGATAATACGGTGTTATTCTGTGGCAGACTTGTAAAGCGGCAGAAGGGGTTGGATTATCTGTTGGAGATAATAAAAAAAGTAATGCCGGTTATGCCAGATTGGAAATTTGCAATTGTTGGTGATGGGGAGGATCGCGAGTGGCTTGAAAATGAGATCCGGCAGACGTCGATAGCTGACAGGGTAACATTTTACGGAGACCAAAAGGATGTAATTCCGTACTACTTAAATGCCGCTATAATGGCTTTAACATCAAGATGGGAGGGCTTCGGGCTTGTTGTAACTGAGGCTTTTGAAGCGGGTGTTCCTGTCGTTTCGTTCAGAACAGAGGGACCCTCAGAGATCATTAATGACAGAGTCAATGGTATACTTGTTGATAATTATGATACAGATATGTTTTCAAAGGAGCTGATAAGCCTTATGCAGGATACGGAAAGAAGACATAGAATGGCATACGCGGCAATTGAACGAGCGCGTGATTTTTCGAGTGACATGATCGCATCACAGTGGTATTCACTGATAAATGAGGTAATAAAAACATAGTTGGTTTTGAGGGGAAAATGAACACATTAATAACATTTATCATTCCTGCGTATAATGCGGAACGATATATAAAACGGTGCATTGAAAGCATATTAAGACTGGATAAAAAGTATAACATTGAAGTTCTGGTCATAGATGACGGTTCAAAAGACAACACTTATGAAATAGTGATGTCAGTTGCAAAATGTGATGCCAGAGTGAAGGTAATTTCACAGTATAATCAAGGAGTATCTGCCGCAAGAAATAACGGTATAAGCACAGCTGATGGTGTTTACATCTTTTGTGTTGACGCTGATGATGAGCTTGATGCTGATAACTTCGCACAGGTATATAAGGCTGCCGAATCAGAAAAATATGATGTAATCGCAGCTGATTATAAAATATTCAGTGAGGATGGGAGCTTTAAAGAGGTAAAGTCGCTGAATGTTACTGATGCTGATCCCAAAAGATTGGCAGAGAGATATATTGCATATCCGATAATAGGAGATCTTAGCCAAAGTAAAACATATTTAGGAGCGAAGGTATATCAGTATGCAATAAAAAAAAGTTTATTATCAGAGAATAATATTCGATTTCCGCAAGGGGTGCATTATGCGGAGGATCTATGTTTTTTATACAATGTTATGCAGTGTGCAGATACTATGAAATATGTACCTCTTCCTGCATATAACTACTACATAATTGGAGGCAGCGCAAGCCATAAATACCGGGAGAGCTTTCATAAGGAGCTTATGGAGGTATGTGAGTATATTATAAAGATCAACAAGCTTCCTTTGGATGAACACAATTTGCGAGCTGCGTTCAGGAATAATGTGGTTAATTATTATATAGGAAAAGTAAGTTATAGTGAGTTTGCTGTACGATTCAGAGCGTTATTCTGTAATGACAGGGATATATATTCGCGGATCTATATATCTGATGCTGAGAGTAGGCTGAGAAGTAAATTATACAGCGTATCGGTTCGATTTGATGCGCCGTGGGTATTGTATTGGTATAGCCGCATCAATGACAAAATAAGAATGCTTTTTGGAAAAATTTCTAAACGGAGGATTTGACAATGAATATATTGATTTCAATAAATTCAATATATATTGAGCCAGCAAAAATGATGTTGTCATCTGTTAGAAAGTATAATTCAGGTGAGATAACTGTGTATTTGTTGAATTGTCAGTTAAGCGAAGAAGAAATAAAAGAATTTAAGGCTTATTTAAAAGAAAAAAAAGATATCGAGCTTGTAGAGATTAACATGAATATAGCTGCGATCGAGGCTCTACCGCTAATTGAACCGTTTAGTATTGAAATGTATTATCGTATAGTGGCGCAATGTGTTTTGCCAGATACTGTAGATCGTGTATTATGGCTTGATTCAGATATAATCGTAACAGGTGATATCAGTGAATTCTATAACTCTGATTTCGGTGATAAGTATATGGTTGTGTGTTCGGATGCAAAGCCGTGCGAGGATCTAAAGCAGAATATGGGGATTGCAAAGATGATTCAGGCGAAATGGACTTTTACAAATCCGAAGAAGCTGTTCGTGAGGTGCTGATAGGAACAAAATTCAGAGGTATATGCTGGAATAAGGTTTGCAAAAAAGAAGTATATGATGGAGTACGGTTTCCTGAAGGCAGAAGATATGGAGAGGATATATTTGTGTCATATCGGATCATGTCTAATGCGCACAAGATCATGTATTTGCATAAGACACTGCACTATTACAGACTTCATAGGAACAGTGCGATGCGGGGCACTATAAAAGAAGAGATTTTCGACAGAGTTAAAGGCTACGAGGAATTTATCGAATGGACCGAATGTAATTACAGCCGGTTTTCCGGATTGGCGTACAGGGCATATAGCAATATAGTTATCAATACGACACTAATGCTGCAAAATGCAGATCATGCGGTTAAACGCAATGTGATGAAAAAAATCGCGGGCTCTGTCAGGGAAAGACTATATAAGATCAATTCCGCAAAAGAAATCGACAAAATAACGAAGCTACGTATGCGAGCGTACGCTCTTGATTACAAAGCATATATTGGTTTCGAGTATGTATTAAAAATAAAACGCAAACTACAGCGATGCTATAAAAGGATTTCGTGATGTAAAAACATATTGCACAAAGAGAAGGCTTGAGAATTTATTATGGGAAAAATAAGTGTAATAGTACCTGTATATAATGTTGAAAAATATCTGAATCGTTGCTTGGACAGCATAATAGAACAGACATACAGTGATCT
>CAMNAT010000254.1 GCA_946531785.1 uncultured Oscillospiraceae bacterium | reverse complement strand
TTCATGTATCCGCTGTATATAGAAAACGGTGCAGAACTGAAAAGGGAGCTTATCGCAAATAAAATATTTGTCCCTACGCTATGGGGAGATGTGTTTGAGATCACTGAAAAGGGAAGTCTTGAATACGATCTGGCTGAAAATATCGTGCCTCTGCCGATAGATCAGAGATACGACATTGAGGATATGCAGTATGTATTAAGTTTTATAAGTATTAAGGAGAAAAGATGATGGAAAGTTTAAAGGGTAAAAAGCTGCTGATGCTTGAAGGAAATATTTTAGGCAAGCTTGTGATAGATAAGGCGCATGAACTTGGTATTGAGGTGATAATTGCAAACTGGTATTCGGTTGAGGATGCCCCGGCAAAGGCCTATGCGGATAAGGAATATATAGTCAATATTTTTGATATTCCTGCAATGATGAAAATTGTTGAGGACGAGCATATTGACGGTATTTTTACAGCCTACACGGATTCACACCTTCATATATACGCAAGACTATGTAAGGAAGCCGGGCTGCCTTGTTTTACGACTGAGGACTTATGCGATGTAATGGTAGATAAGTCTGTATTTAAAAAATATTGCAGAGAAGCAGGACTTCCCGTTATTGATGAATATGATGCGAACAAGCTCTTGACAGATAAAGCTTATCTTGATGCCGTAGATTACCCTGTGATAGTTAAACCTGTAGACAGCAGCGGGGCAAGAGGGATATCAATATGCCATAATGCGGATACGTTAAGTGATGCCATCCAAAAAGGTCTCAGCTTTTCAACAAGCAAAAAAGTAGTTATAGAAAAATATCTCAGAGGAGAATATTGTCTTGCTGACTTTATGATACAGGACGGCAAAGCATATTTTTGCGCGTCAAGCGATAAACCGGCAAATGATGATGATAAGGACAATGTGAATTTGCCGGGAGCTTATATATTCCCGTCAAAGAACAATAAGCTTATTGAGGATTCCTTATCGGAGGCAGTGCAGAGATTTGTCGATATTATAGGGTATAAGAACGGACTTATGTGTTTGGAGCTTATAAATTCCGACAATAAGATATACATTATTGAAGCGCAGTTCCGGTTAGGCGCTAAATTCCAGGATATATTTATGGAGCAGGAGCTTGGTATAGATCAGCTTGAAATGCTGTTAAGACATGCGCTGACAGGTAAGCTTGAAGGCTATGATCTGAGCGGAGATAAAACATTTAAAAACAATTATGTTCTTATGAATATCTTGTTGAAAGCTGGAAAGATAGGGAGTATTCAGCCTTATGATGAGGTTAAGTATTTCCCGAATGTATGTGAGTATTTCCCGATGAAGGTGGTAGGCGATGAAATAAAGCCGGATGGTTCAATGGTGCAGAGATTTGGCAAGGTTTCATTAGTGGCAGAATCAAGGGAGAAGCTGCTTGACGCAATGCGGTACTTCCAAAATAATCTGCAGATAATAGATGAAAATGGTGATAATATGGTTATTTTAAGCCTTGATAATCATTACTGTTAAATAAAAATATAGGAGAATGTAATCATGGCAGTAGCTGCAATTATAATAGTAGTTTGCACATGTATATTGTATGTGTTAGAAATATTCCCGGTAGCGGTAACAACCATGTTGGGACTGCTTGCAATGATTTTTTCAGGCGTGTTGACAGCACAGGAGGGCTTTGCGGGCTTTGCAAGCACACCGGTCATGCTCGTTATAGGAATGGTCATTATAACGGACGCATTGCTTGAATGCGGTATGTCGGCAAAAATCGGAGCGTTTATGTCAAGGTTTATGGGCAAGAGCGAAAAGAGATTTGTAATATATCTATTCATAATAACATCAATATTATCTTTATTTTTGACAAACTCCGCACTCGTAGCTATGTTTATGCCGCTTATAGCGGCAATAGCGGCAGGCTCAAATGGCAGGATAACAAAAAAGAATACATATCTTACTCTTGCAACCGGCGGGCTCATAGGAGGAACGGGATCGCTCATAGGCAGCACAGCCCCACTTCTGGCAAACAATGTTCTGAAGTCTGTAGGTGTAGAGACGATGGGCTTTTTTGAGCCATTAAAAATAACTGCATGTATAATAGTTGTAATGGTGATCTGCTATGCGCTGTTTTTGTACAAGCTGCAGGTAAAGTGCTTTGATTTTGATGAAGTGGCTGATCCATCAGAGCAGAATGCGGATGCGGTCGAGTTCAACAAAAGGAAAGCGATAATTACATTAAGCGTATTCTTTATCTGTGTTGTGCTGTTTATCATACAGCCGTTCAAATGGGATCTTGGACTTATCGCATTAGCAGGAGCAATGGTTCTGATAGTTACAAAATGCGTGGATGGCAAGAAGGCTATGAAAAATATGTTCTGGCCCGCATTGGTAACGCTTGGCGCGGCATTGGGCATTGCAAGCGGCTTTGTGAAAGCCGGAGTAGGTGAGCTTACAATAAACTGGCTGGTCGGTATTTTGGGAGACGGCGTTGCAAATCCGCTTGTGCTTATAACAATATTCCTTGTGAGCGGATACATACTTTCTCTGTTCATGTCAAACGGTTCATTGGTCGCTATGCTGTCTGCAATAGCTATTCCCATGGCGGTCGAAACCGGCTGTAACCCGATGGCGCTTGCAATGGCGTGTGTGTTCGGAGCAAGTCTTGCGATGGCTACTCCGGCGGCAACGACCTCGGTAACGATGGTTCAGGTAGCCGGATACAGATTTAAGGACTATTTCAGGATAGGCGGTCTGACGGGAGTTATAGGTCTTATAACCTCGTGGGTGGCTATTGTGTTGCTGTATGTGGTGTTTTAAATAGAAAGATTAATGATTAAAGGAGTTTGAATGATATGGAGTTATATGGAAAAAAAGTTAGATTACGAGCTATTGAAGCTGAGGATTTAGAATTGTTGAGAGCGATGAAAAATGATCCATATATTGAGCACAACATTGTTGGGTGGTTCCCGCCTGTTTCAAAACAACAGCAGCAGCAATGGTATGAGTCTCAGAAATTAAATAATGATACGATCAGATTTATGATAGAAACAAAAGAGGATGGCACTGTTGGATATACTAAAATAGCCAATATTGATTGGAAAAACAGAACAGCTAGCGGCGGTATTATGATATGCAATAAAGAGAATATGTCCAAAGGTATCGCCACAGATACATATATGACGCTCCTTAAATATGCATTTTTTGAGCTTAATCTGAATCGTATAAACGGAGCAATTATTGATTATAACAAAGCGTCGCAAAGATTTGCTGTAGAAAAAGTGGGATATACCATTGAAGGTGTAAAGCGCCAGGCAATTTACAAGGATGGCGCGTATCACGATCTTATAATGATCGGTATGTTAAAAGAAGATTATATAAAGAAAATAGAAGAAACAGGCTACTGGGATCATTAAATTATTGATTTGTAATTCAGAAAGAGGTAATACGATTGAAGTTTAACGAAACAAAGCTAAAAGGCGTATACATCCTTGAACCGGTTGTGTTTGGGGATGACAGAGGGTATTTTTTTGAGAGCATCAACGTGGGCAAGCTCAAAAAAGCAGGTATAGACTTTATACCGGTGCAGGAGAATAATGCGTTTTCTTTAAAAGCGGGGACGATTCGTGGACTGCATTTTCAGAATGATCCCGTAGCACAGGCTAAGCTTGTGCGCTGCACAAAGGGCGCGGTGATGGATTATGCAATAGACCTCAGAAAGGCGTCGGATACATATATGCAGTGGGTAGGAGTTGAGCTTACTGAGGAAAACCATAAGCAGTTCTTTATCCCAAAGGGGTTTGCGCACGGTGTTATATCATTGGTGGATAATACTTTGATAGAGTATTATGCCGACAGCCTGTATTCGCCGGAGAATGATCGTTCAATAAGGTATAATGATCCTGATATAGGGATCGACTGGGGGACAGATAAGCTGATCTTATCAGAAAAGGACAAAAACGCTGTGTTATTAAAGGACAGCGATTGCAATTTTTAAGTGGAGGGAAAGAAAATGGACAGAATCAATGTAACGCTCTCATCAATGCCGGATTTTGAGGAGTATGTGGAGGAAATAAGAGAGCTATGGGATA
>CAMNAT010000253.1 GCA_946531785.1 uncultured Oscillospiraceae bacterium | reverse complement strand
AGGATAAGCTTGCGGACTTTGAGAATATAGAAACGACTCAGCAGGACGCGCTTATGATGATAGAAATGGCGGAGGAGGAAAACGACGCAAGCCTTGTCGGCGAGATAAAGACCACCGTTGACACTCTCACCGCCCAGATAGAGAAGATGCGGCTCGCAACGCTGCTTTCGGGCAAATACGACAGCTCGAACGCGATCCTCACCTTCCACGCCGGTGCCGGCGGAACCGAGGCGCAGGACTGGTGCGAGATGCTGATAAGAATGTACCAGATGTGGGCGCAGAAAAACGGGTATAAGTCCGAGATCATGGACACCCTGCCCGGCGATGAAGCGGGCATAAAGAGCTGCACCATGGAGATATCGGGGCTCAACGCCTACGGCTACCTCAAGGCCGAGAAGGGCATACACCGCCTTGTGCGTATCTCCCCCTTCAACTCGCAGGGCAAGCGGATGACCTCATTCGCGTCCGTTGAGGTAATGCCGGAGCTGGACGACAACATAGATGTCGATATCCGTCCCGAGGATGTAAAGATGGATGTGTTCCGTGCATCAGGCGCGGGCGGTCAGCACATCAACAAGACCTCGTCCGCGGTACGACTCACCCACGTTCCGACAGGTATAGTTACCTCATGCCAGACACAGCGCTCGCAGCTGCAGAACCGCGAGTACGCTATGAAGATGCTCAAAGCAAAGCTCGTTGAGCTTGCCGAGCAGCAGCAGAAGGAAACGATATCCGAGATCAAGGGCGTGCAGACCGAGAACGGCTGGGGCAACCAGATCCGCTCATATGTATTCCAGCCCTACACGATGGTCAAGGACCTCAGAACAGGCTACGAGATGGGCAACATCGGCGCAGTGATGGACGGCGAGCTCAACGGCTTCATAAACGCCTACCTCACCGCCGCAAGCCTCGGAACTTTGAAGAAGTAAGCGCATAAAAATAACGGTGCCGGACGGCACCGTTATTTTTGTGTCTGAAAAGACTTAGCGCTGTACTCGGCCTGAGCCGTCGCCGCCTGCGAGAGTCTCTACCTCTTCTCTTGTAACGAGGTTGAAGTCGCCGGGGATCGTGTGCTTCAATGCCGATGCAGCTACACCGAACTCAAGAGCTTCCTTGAAGTTCTTGCCGTCAACGAAGCCGCAGATCGTACCGCCGGCAAAGCTGTCGCCGCCGCCGACACGGTCAACGATCGGATGGATACGATATTCCTTTGAATGATAGAACTCGTCATCCGCGCTTGAATAGATGCAAGCTGACCAGCCGTTATCCGAAGCTGACTTTGAAACTCTGAGTGATGAGATCACATACTTGAAACCAAACTTAGCTACCATCTGCTTGAAGATGCTCTCATAGCCTGCGAGGTTCAGCTCGCCGCTCGTAACATCGGTATTCTCCGGCTTGAAGCCGAGAACCTTGTCCGCATCCTCCTCGTTGCCAATGCAAACGTCAACATACTGCATAAGGTTTGACATGATTCTCTGAGCCTTTTCCGATGACCACAGCTTCTTTCTGAAGTTGAGGTCACAGGATACTGTTACTCCGTGTGCCTTTGCAGCCTTGCATGCGAGCTCTGTCAGCTCTGCAGCAGCATCCGAAACAGCAGGTGTGATACCTGTGAAGTGGAACCAGTCAGCACCCTCAAAGATAGCGTCAAAATCGAAATCTGCCGCTGTAGCTGTCGCGATAGATGAGTTAGCGCGGTCATATGTTACATTGGACGGACGCATCGACGCGCCTGTCTCCAGGAAATATATGCCCAATCTGTCGCCGCCCTTGGCGATATGCTTTGTTTCTACACCATACTTTCTGAGTGCAGCGATAGCGCACTCTCCGATCGGGTTCTTGGGAACCTTGGTTACGAACTCAGCGTCATGACCATAGTTTGCGAGTGATACCGCAACGTTAGCCTCGCCGCCGCCGTAATTGATATCGAACTGTGTTGCCTGTATGTACTTCTGATTTCCGGGTGTTGAGAGTCTGAGCATGATCTCACCCATAGTTACTATTTTTGCCATTAGTTTTTCCCCTTTCAGCTAATTACTTCTTCAACTCTGCTCTTGCAGCCTTGATGTTCGCGATAAACTTCTTTGCAGTCTCTGTGATAGCTGCATAGTCGCCGGTCTTTGCGCCCTTTGTGAGCGATGAGCCTGCGCCTACCGCAACCACGCCTGCCTTGATCCACTCAGCAACGTTATCAGCGTCAACGCCGCCTGTCGGCATCATCTGAGCCTGCGGGAGCGGGCCCTTGATATCCTTGATTATCTTCGGACCGAAGAGATCAGCCGGGAATATCTTAACTATATCCGCGCCTGCCTCCATAGCTGTGATAACCTCTGTTATCGTAGCGCAGCCGGGCATATACGGAACTCTGTAACGGTTACAGAGCTTTGCGGTCTCCGGATTGAACGCCGGTGACACGATGAAGTTTGCACCTGCTAAGATCGCAGCTCTTGCAGTCTCGGGATCGAGAACTGTGCCTGCGCCGAGCATCATCTCGCCGTTTGAATACTTCTCAGCCAGAGCCGCGATAACCTTGTCCGCGCCCGGTACTGTGAATGTGAGCTCGATACCGTTGCAGCCGCCTGCCAGACAAGCGTCTGAGATCTTTATAGCCTCCTCCGCGCTGTTAGCACGAACAACAGCCACAAGACCGCAATCTGTAAGCTGGTTCAAAACCTGTTCTTTCTTAATCATTGGAAATCTCCTCCTTGCAAATATTATACTAAGTATATTCTACCACATTTCGCCGGAAATTGCAAGTCAATTATATCGCTTTTTATAATTTATAAGAAATTGCTGATTTATCTCGGCAACGCTTTGCGTTGTTTTTTATCAGTTTTTACAGATTTATTGCAAACAAAATTATATCCGCGCCAGAAGATCCGCAATATCTCCTCTGAGATCAGGTAAGTCATTCTCCACTATATCCCATATCAAACGAAGATTAACGCCCTCGTAGTCGTGAACGATCCTATTCCTTAAACCATACAAAACTCTCCATGGTATGTTGCTATGTGTTTTTTCAAATTCTGTATCTAGCTTATTTGCAAGTTCTCCGATCTGGCTGAGATTAAAAACACAGGCTTCAACGAGTATTGTATTTGCCGAGAAACTATCATATGTCTCCTCATTAACATATTCAATGATCTTATCAATATAGTTTAAGATCTTCTTAACGATAGTTTTATTTTTCATATATCGTCACCCCGGAATGATCAATTTCGTTTTGTATCAAAGAGCCTGCATTGATATGCTCAACATCAAACACATCAACATCCTTGTCAAGAGAATTATGGATCGCCTCTATCAGACCGACAAATCGCAACCCCTTCAAGCCGCTGTCAACCAACAGATCGACATCACTCTTTGAAGTAGCGGAGCCTTTTGCATATGAGCCGAACAAACGCGCACTTTTTATCCCATATTGGCTGAATACCGGCGTTAAGGCCTCCTGTATACTCCCTATTGTGTAAACAGCATCTGACATGATCGTCACCAACTTTCATTTAAATCATGCTTGTATTCAGTATATCACAAATACAAACTAAAATCAACGCCTTTTTTCACAAAAAAAGAAGGGTGTGTAGGTTGCCGCCCTTCCTTCTTCTTTTTTCGTTCATTACCTGCCCGCGGGCGCGGGAACGCACGTGTTCGAACCCTGCCGCGGAGGATATTATTTAACAGTAAGCCGTATCAGAATACGATCTTATAGCCGCCTGTTGTACCCGCAGTATGCTGTGCGATGAATGCGTTAACCGCAGTCTCAGCACTCTGTGTTGTCTCGCCTGTGGGAGCGGACTCTGTTACAACATTCTCTACCTCAAACATGGAGATAGTCATAATCGGATTTTCAAATTTCATTGTTTCTACCTCCTGTGATCAATTAAACTTAACTTGGCTAAGCGCATCGGTTGATGTCGCGCCGTTGATAACTACTATTACAGATGCTGTTGTATCTGTGATTACAGTACCACTGTCTTCTGTAACAGCGCCGGTGTTGCCCTCATATGTAGCATTTGCAAGATCATATGAGCCTGTAACCTCAAGGCTGATCACACCAACAACCATATCCTTGTCATAGCCG
>CAMNAT010000252.1 GCA_946531785.1 uncultured Oscillospiraceae bacterium | reverse complement strand
CACCCACGCAGAGCATGTACGCCGAGGAGATACTCACGGCGTATGCCAGGGCGTGTGGGGTATTATAAACGCTACAATCACACACGCGGTTCAGTCCTTCGGGGCTGAGCCTTTTTTGTGCATCTTCAGATTGACAAAACATGTGATTTATGATATTATGTTAATAATAATGTCTTGGAGTTGGGAATGTGTATTATTATATAAAAGGAACGCTCGCGGTAAAGGGTGAAAATTATCTGGTAGTGGATGCCGGCGGTGTGGGGTACATGGTCTACACGCCGACAAGCGATATAGAGAGGGCTCCGGCGCAGGGTGAGGCTGTGACGCTCTATACCTATCTTAATGTGCGCGAGGACGCAATGGAGCTTTACGGCTTCATCACCGAGGAGGAAAGGCGGCTGTTTTTGCAGCTCATTTCCGTATCGGGCGTGGGACCGAAGGCGGGGCTTTCGATACTTTCGGCAAGCACGCCGTCGCGCGTTATGACGGCGATAATTTCGGGCGATGTGAAAACGCTCACGCGCGCGCAGGGAGTAGGGCCGAAGGCGGCGCAGAGGATCATACTGGAGCTTAAGGATAAGCTCAGTCCAGAGGAGCTCGGCATCGACGGCGACGAGGGCGTTATAGTAGAACCTGCCGCGCCTATAACCGATTCGCGCGCCGAGGCGATGAGCGCATTGGTGGTGCTCGGCTACAGCGCGAATGATGCGAAGAATGTGCTGATGAAGCTCGATGCTTCGCTTTCAACAGAGGAGCTTATAAAGACTGCTTTAGCTCGATTAATGTAATTGGAGGTAACGGATGTTAGACGAGGGAGAGCGCTTTGTCTCGTCGGGGTTCATCCCCGAGGATACCGATATAGAATATGGCTTGAGACCGCATCGGTTTGAGGAGTATATCGGTCAGACAAAGGCGAAGGAAAATCTGGAGATATATATAAAGGCGGCGCTTGAGCGCAAGGAAGCGCTTGACCATGTTCTGCTTTACGGCCCTCCGGGGCTTGGCAAGACCACGCTTGCCGGGATAATCGCAAACGAGATGGGCGTGAATATAAGAATAACGAGCGGCCCCGCTATCGAAAAGGCCGGCGACCTCGCGGCGATACTTACGAACCTGTCCGAGCATGATATACTGTTTATCGATGAGATACACCGTATGTCGAGGACTGTCGAGGAGATACTCTATCCGGCAATGGAGGACTATGCGCTCGATATCATCATCGGCAAGGGACCTTCTGCAAAGTCGATACGCATCGATCTGCCGAAGTTCACATTGATCGGCGCGACTACCCGCGCGGGACTTCTTACCGCGCCGTTAAGAGACCGTTTCGGCGTGATCTGCCGGTTGGAGCTTTATAGCCCCGAGGAGCTTACCGAGATCGTCACGCGCAGCGCGGGACTTCTGGATGTGGTCATAGACAAGGACGGAGCGGCGGAGATCGCATCGCGCTCGCGCGGCACACCGAGACTTGCGAACAGGTTTTTAAAGCGTGTGCGCGACTTTGCGCAGGTAAAGGGCAACGGCGTTATAACCTATGAGACCGCGGCAATGGCGCTTGAACGCATGGAGGTGGACGAGCTGGGGCTTGACAGCATCGACAGCCGTATGCTCCATGCCATGATAGAGAGCTTCGGCGGCGGCCCTGTCGGGCTTGACACGCTCGCGGCGACCATAGGCGAGGAGGCAAACACCATTGAGGATGTGTACGAGCCGTATCTTTTGCAGCTCGGCTTCATTTCGCGCACGCCGCGCGGCAGAGTGGCGACAAAGCTCGCGTACGAGCATTTTGATATACCGTTTGGTGAATGATTTTTTTGGGGATAAATGAAGGTAAAGAGAGGGGAATAGGATGAAAAGATTGGGATCGCTGCTGCTATCAGCGGCGGCGACGCTTGCGCTGCTGCCGGGCTCTATAGCGCAGGCTGCCGGGATACAGCTGCAATATGACGGCGCGGATCACCTGTATACGGGCAATGTTTATAACCTGTACGTGAACGGAGCGGAGATACGCGCGGCAATGGAGCCGATAATATTTAACGATCATGCGCTCGTGCCTGTCCGCGAGGTTTTCGAGCAGGTCGGCGCGACGGTGGATTACACCGGCGAGACAAGATGTGTTGAGATACAGTACAGGAATACATATATGCGGCTGTATATAAATGATAACTGCGCGTACATCAACGGGCGGAAGACCAACATCCCCGATGATGTGGTGCCTAAGCTCATAAATAAGCCGGGCGGACTTACAAAGACTATGGTGCCGGTGCGGTTCATAAGCGAATCTGCGGGTATGGATGTGGAGTTCGATGGAGCAAGCGGCTCGATATATATAACTGAGCCGGATCTGCCGCCGGTGATAACCCCGGAGCCGACCGAGGAGCCTACACCTGAACCGACTATGGAACCCACGCCGGCGCCGACCGCAAAGCCCACCGCCGCACCTGCGGCAGCGCCCACAGAGGCGCCTGATCCGTCCGCGACGCAAAAGGTGAATCCGATAAGCTATTACGGCGCGTCACCTACCATGTGGGGAATAGATGTCAGCGAGCATCAGAAAAAAATAGACTGGGCAAAGGTATCAAAGCAAGTGGATTTTGCCATCATCCGCTGCGGCTACGGCAGCGATTTCAAGTCGCAGGATGACAGATACTGGTCAACAAATGTAGCGGCGTGCAAAAAGTACGGTGTGCCGTTCGGCGTTTATCTGTATTCATATGCCGATACCGAGGAAAAGGCGGCAAGCGAGGCGGATCATGTTCTGCGGCTGCTGAAGGGCGTTTCTCCGGCACTTCCCGTATTCTACGATATGGAGGATTCCTCGCAGCTGAAGGTGTCTGATGAGGAGCGCGGAAAATATGCAAAGATATTCTGCGACAAGGTCAGCGCCGCGGGCTATAAGGTGGGGATATATGCCAACAAATACTGGTGGCAGAATTATCTTACCGATCCTGTGTTCGAGAACGACTCATGGTACAGATGGATCGCGCAGTACAGCATATCCTGCACCTATAAAGAGGATTATCTGATGTGGCAGTACACGGGCGACGGAGTGGTGAACGGCATTGCCGGAAGCGTTGATCTCAACTATTTTTACGGAAGCGAATGGAACTGAGCGGATGTATAAGATAAAAGAAGCAATAATCGTAGAGGGGGCATATGACAAGGCGAGGCTTGCCGGGTTCATAGACGGGGTGATCCTCACGACCCACGGCTTTGCCGTATATACGAACCCCGATTTTATAAACACGATAAAGGAGCTCGCAAGGACATGCGGTATAGTGATACTTACCGATTCCGACTCCGCCGGGATGAAGATACGCAACTTTGTAAAGCAGCATGCGGCGGACGGGACGGTGTATCATGCGTATGTTCCGGACATTGCGGGGAAGGAAAGAAGAAAATCAAAGCCCTCCTCAGAGGGCTTGTTGGGCGTTGAGGGAATGAGCGAGGATATCATAATAAAGGCGCTTCGTGATTCAGGCGCGACGATAGATGATGTCAGCGATTCGGGAAAGGACAGCCGCATAACAAAGGCGGATCTGTATTTTCTCGGTCTTTCCGGCACGGCGGACGCGTCAGCGCGCCGCGCCGCGCTGTGCAGGCGGCTGAACATCCCGATAAAGCTTTCTGCAAACATGCTCCTTGACGTGCTCAACCGCATGGTGAGTTATGAGGAGCTTGAAGAAATAGTCGCAGAGCTGAAATAGCCTGCGGCTTTTTATTACGGATACTCATATATTTGTTGTGATATGGTTGCTTTTTTCGTATATATATGCTATAATTTTACTGATAATATAATATATGGAGTATGGAGGTGTTCTTTATGACGGGAAATGAAAATGAAACAGCCAAAAAAATGCGTGAGCTTTCGGTGGAGGGCTGTGAAGTTATCGGCGAAGGTGCTGTCGGAAAGGTTTATCGCCTTGATGATGAAACAATAATAAAAGTTTTTGCGCCGGGCGTGCCGCTTGAAGCTGTACAAGAGGAAAAGAATATTGCCAGAAATGCCCTTGTGGCGGGCGTGCCGACGGCTATATCGTTTGATGTGGCAAAGGTCGGAGAAAGCTATGGCGCGGTATATGAAATGCTGCGCG
>CAMNAT010000251.1 GCA_946531785.1 uncultured Oscillospiraceae bacterium | reverse complement strand
TGAATAAATCCTTTCTCGCAATGCATTTACATGTGACGTATCACCCGTGCGTATATGATATATCCCGTTTGATATATCTATATCTCCTCCAAAGATTATTATGGCAGTGGCGCGTGATATAAACATTTCTCCATCATGCTTTTCGGGCGTCTTATCAAGAAGGATGGTTTTACCACTGTCAGACATTATCTTATTTCCCTCTTGAAGGATAAACGAATCGCTTTTACATTTTACAGTGTACTTATCGTCTGTTACAAAATACTGTACCGTTGCACCATAGATATGTGCAAGATCCTCCAACGACAACATATCCTCATTTATACCCCTGCACTGTGCCGCATATCCATCCGCTTCCGCAAGTAATTCCGAATCATCAGCCCCTAATAGCTCTATCGACTCAACATATATACATTCCGAAAAATCAGTTATATTTGTTCCAAGAATTATTTTAATATTGTTTATCGCGCCTTCCCACATATACCCATTTGTCAGAGGAACATATATATCATCCGTTTCTTCCGTAGTTATAAACGAAAAACAACGTCTTTTGCGTTCGTCAACATTATTATCATAGGTAGTTGTCCAATATACACATCCGTCCGTTGCAGTTTGATTGGGTCTCATTCTTATCCGCAAATAATTAACACGCCTTGCATCTATGTTAACATCTCGAAGCATTATTCCCGGCTCGGCACCAGACGGTATAACTCGCAGCATGTTTTTTTCTATGCTCATTGAGCTAACATTGCTGCATGATATCCATCCCTGCATATTCTCAGAAAAATCCCAGCCTTGTATTGTATTCTGTTCAGACATATCCGGCAATGCGCTTTCCACTGTTCTGCCGTTAAAAAATTTTTGTGGTGTAAGCTTGTTAATTCTTCTTTTTTGCTCAGATGTAGGAACGATATTTGTATAATGCGCATCCGGAGAAAATACATTTGCGACAGCATCAAGGTATCCATATCCGTCACCTACCGTAGGGGCTATGATAGTACCTTCACCATACTCGTTCCATGTTGCCGCAATCAGCATTTTGCTCCCAAGATTTCCATCTGATATAGAAGGCATATATGTATCCTTCAGCCACCTGAGCTGAGTTTCATATTCTTCAACACTCGCCTTATATCCTCCGGGAGAACCCCACGGCAGTGCATCAAAGCCTTCTACACAAGTCGGTATAACACCGATATTCTTTTTGTCGCTCCAACGGCTGAGATTGTTCAGATGATAACGCTGCGTACCGATACCGTAACTGCCGAAATTATATTTCGATGCATAATCTATTCCATACCGGTCATACAAAGAAACCAATTCATCGGAATATTTTGAACTTGGACTGACAGCAATAATAGGATCTCCCACTCCGGCATCCACGCACATCTGACGAAATCTGTTTACGCCCGCCTGTATAGAGGCGATATCTGTCCCGAACAAATCGAAAAACCGCTGCGGATTATATATTGATATGAACGGCCTCCCGTCAAATTTCAAATACCTTTCATCCTTGAAATAATACTCTATCCAAAATGGTACAAGGTTTTCAAAAAAATCGTCATATTCATCTGTACCGTATTTGTATCCTGTATTTTCCCACAGGATTGCAAACTTCATTCTGTCACTGTACTTTGCGTTAAAATAACCATTATGCAAAGCATTACCGTGGCGAAACGCAGTATCCTTTATCGGATCGCGATCTGACACCTTCTGTGAATAACATGTATAAGCACAGATAAGCGCAAAATCAATTCCATGCTCGACCATCTGCTTGATTTCCCAGTCAGTCACCTCAGGGCTGCCCTCATCATAATAGCCAAGCAACGGCTCTCTGCCCGGAGCAGACTTTATCTTACCCCAGCCATCATGTGTGCCCTCAGTCCAAAGCGGACACATCTGCATTCCCACCATATATCCATCATCGTCCGGAATATTCGGCTCCGGCACATAATCCGCAGGCTCTTCACCGATTTCATACACAAGCATATCATCCATGATCACAGGCTCACCAGCAGTTCCTGCATTAACCGACAGATTATTTATATATCCGATATTATTTAAAGGCACATCTCTCTTTTTTAGCTTTCCGTTAACATAGATATTGGCTGTGCAATTATTAAGATTCATTTCCGCTTTAAAGTGATACCAGATATTTCGTGTATATTCATACAACTCACCGCTGCTCAAAGCCTCATATCCAAACATATTGCCGTCCACATTGAACGATAATACGCTGCGGCTGTCTGCATTTGCAGCTATGGTGATGCCGCTTCGGTACTCCGGCAGCAGAAGCTGAAATTCCAAATCGACCTTGCCATACACATTGTCAAAACTCTTGCATATATCAGCCTTTTGTGAGGATGTATCAAGCAACAGGCTGCAGCGATCCGTATATCTGTAATTGAATTTCCTTATGCCGGCATTCCCCGCTATACTAAAGCTGTCCGGTATAACACCGCCCTTAAAAGTTTCGTACAATGCGCATGCCTTATATATTTGAAGATATTCAAGCATGAATGTCCCTACTGCGCTATCACCTGTTCGCACATCAAAGCCATCAATATAGCCGACGCTGTTTAAAAATTTCTCATTTACACAGCTTGTTGTCCCGTTGACTTCAACACTTAACACTACAGCATTGTCTATATCAACCGTTAGCCTGATATGATATATGTATTCGTCCAGATTTGATGAAAAGCTCAACACCGCAAGCTCAATATCATTGCCATCAGCCGATCTGTATACAAGCTTACTGTCCGTTACTCCCAACGAAACCGCCCGAGTACTTCCGCACATCAGCGAAAAGCTCATATCCTCAATATTCCTGTCAAACGAAGCCCCAAACTCGCAGGTTATTTTGCCTGAATCTATTTCAGTTATCTTTCTGCAATGCTCCACAGGTAATGTATTACTTGCATCATAATATTTTGCAACATACATTACTTCGTTTGTATAGGCTCCCGAGCTCCCGGCTGCAAATGTATTGTTTTCCCAGCTTGAGTTATTGCTGCACACTTCATTTGCATACCACTCAATACCCGATGCATATGCGGTCATGCCCATAAATATTGCAAAAAAAACTATTAAGCATATGGCTGTCTTTTTCATTGTCGACTCCTTTTATAGCTCCAAATCAAGACTCTTTACCAGCGGTATCCCTGTTTCAGGTGAACGATAAAGCATAGCCTTGAACATCGCATCTGACGACACGTTATCTTTGCCGACAGATATTACGACATCACCGTACAACCCAAAGCCTTGTATATCATATAAAATCTGAAATCTCGCATCAGTCATATAACCATTCTCATATAACGCCAATGCAGCTACCGAATTCATGTTCTCTTCTGTATTGTTTTTTAGCCCTAATATCTGAAAATATGCATTACCGTTTTGCGTGTAAAGCTTTATTTCGTTATATGTAAGATCATCAAACGTCTCCCACTTCTGCAGCGGATAGCCATAGTTGTATTCATCAGTATAAGGAGAAATGAAGTACTCTCCGAGCCGTTTAAGCTCAAACAATATTCCTGTCGCGATCTCGCTGCCCGAACTCAAACCATTGCCGGCAGTATCATAATAGCACTCTGTTATTTCCGCCGCTTGTGCCGCCTGCGCAAATCCGTAAATACTATATCCAAAATCACCATTGTTGACTCCCGCATAGCATCCATTTATTTTACTTGTCTCTATAACATTTGCGCAGAAATTTGCGATACGATCCGCCGATACCCCTTCCGAAAGCTTTAAATCCGTAATATAGCAAGAATTGATAGAGCAGCCTCGCGCATAGCCTATAAATCCACCTAAATATGTTACTGAACAGCCTATATCATCAACCGATACATTTCTCACAAAGCATTCTGAAATTTCAGCATATCTGCCATATCCGACAAGTCCGCCGACATTGGGTTTGCTATCTGCTTCACCCGAAACATTAAGGCTTATATTTTCAACGCCAAGCTTTTCTATTCTTCCGTCCACACGTCCGAACAGTCCTACCTCTCTGTCACTCGCCGTATCACTGACATTAACGTTCTTTATCACATGCCCGTTTCCATGGAACGCTCCGCCGAAATAAAGAGCTCCATACCCAATTGGAT
>CAMNAT010000250.1 GCA_946531785.1 uncultured Oscillospiraceae bacterium | reverse complement strand
ACAAGACATAAGACGCTCAATACCTATAACATAAATCGGAAGGAGCGGTTCTTGTGAAAGAAACGACAGAAAGATTTGAGCTTCCACAGTCTGAAATCGAATCGCTCGCACGGTGTCTTTTGCCGGATATACTTTTATTCTTTGAAAGCGAAGAAGGGCAGAAAGAATTTGAGGCGTGGAAGGAAAGCAAAGACACAAGATATAAGACAAAGCCAACACTGACAAAAGAACAAATTCTCTTCTGGGTAGAACGCTTCCGCAAGCTGAACATCAAACACCTTGATCATCGCAGACGCTTAATTGACAGCTTTGTAAACGCAATCTACCTCTATGATGATAAAATGATACTCACATTTAATTTCAAGGACGGAACACAAACAATACCGTTTGAAGAAATAGAAAAATCGGAAATAGGTTCGGATATAAACTCGGTCGGCGCACCAGCACAGCTCACGGGAAACCCGTGAGCTGTTGATTTTTTGTATGCTGGAAAGGTATTCAAATTTCAGTTTATCGCACAAAAAGGGCGGCATCGCTGTCGCCCTTCTGCTTATCCTCTGAAATGTATTGTCAAGCCTTAACCTGCCTATATTGCCGGTATCCTCCGGTTAAACTATATTTTTGCGCCTGACGGGATATTCTCCGCAAGCGGGAATCTTATTATAACATTGTTGGTCTCAAGCGCGTGCACATAGCTGATATCCTTTGCCAAAGAGCCTACCAGCTTCAGCCCGAGCCTCGGCTCGCCGTCTGATGAGGCTATCTCCTGCGCTATATATCTCTCGACATTGAACACAGGGCAGTTGTCGCGCAGTCTCAGGATCAGCTCGTCGTCGGAATATACAAGGCGGAGATCTATGCCCGGCTCCTTTTTGCATTTCGGGAACCCGTATTTCATGATGTTTACCGCCAGCTCCTCAAAGCAGAGCGCTGACACCATACCCGTTCTCTTGTCTATCCCGTGTCCGTTGCAGAAAAGCTGTATCTGCTCCGAGATAAGGGAAATATCCTGAGTATCCCTTATATCAAGCGATATAACATCACCGGGCGAACAGTGGAAATCATCCGGCAAGGTCAGATAATCCCGCGGCGAGGGCACAAGCCTTTTGTGCTTTACGGCATAGTAGATCCAGACTGTCACAAGAGTCAGGACTAAGCACAGGGTGCGGGCGCTCAGAACACCATATGCGCCGAAGCTCATTCCAAGCACAAAAGCACTGAATACAAGATATATAAGCGAATAGAACAACAGCATCATCTGCATGTTCCGTATCCTGCCGACTGCCTGTAAATAGCTTGTTCTTGTGCGGACAAAGGATATGAGCGGCGCATAGAAGGCTGTCATAATAATGCCAAAGACCGCCATATCAAACACTTCGCCCGTTTCGGAGATATATAAGGAGGCGATAGGTCTTGCAAGGGCAAGTATAATCAGCATGATGATGCCAAGATATAATGCTGTGTATCTGTGTACGCAGCTTCCTATCTCTCTTATCGCTTCATCATCCTTTTCTCCGTAAAGGACCCCGACCTGAAGCGACACCGCATCAGCTAGTCCCACCGGAAGGAATTCAGCAAAATTAAGAACATTCTTCTGAACTGTCATAGCGGCCATCGCATTCGCGCCGCCGTAAAAGATAATGATCTGATTGAGCAGTATGGGCGCGATAACATTTGTGATCCGCCTCAGAGCCTTCTCAGTCCCGTAGCCCAGAAGCTCCCGCATTTCTCTGAAGCTTGTATCGAGTTTTGTAAACTGCAGCATTCTTTCTTTTGTCCTGAAATGGAGAAGGATATATCCCAATTGCATATATGTTGAAAGCGTGGTCGCAAGACCGATGCCGAATACTCCTGTGTTAAGAGCGATGGCAATAATGTCAAACAATGCATTGGATACAACGCATACGAACACTGAGCGCGCAACCCTTTTTCTCCCGCTGTCAAGCTGACAGGCGGAGGCGGCAATGGACGAAAGCACAAACGCGGGGAAGCCCGGCGCAAGCCCTCGTATGTAATCGACAGACAGCCCGGCAAGCTCCGCGCCCTTACCGACCGCGCCGAACAGCATAGCAAGCTGCGGCGCGAAAATGAGCTCCGCTGTCATAAAAACCGCCGAAGCGATAGTGCCGATATAAAATGTTGCGGAAAACAGTCTGTTCACCGTTTTCATGCTTCCGCGTCCGAGCTCCTCGGCGCACTTCTTCTGCATACCCGATGCAAATAACCCGCTCATTATGCCGGTTATGCTGTACATAGGATTTGAGATACCGACAGCAGCCAGTGCCTTATGATCCAGAAAATTACTGACGATCAGTCCGTCAACGATACCGCCGCCGATGTTTGCAAGCTCCATAAGCGAAAATGTTACAAACATCGAAAGAAACATCTTGTCAAGCATTGCCCAACGGTTGTTTTTCCCGAATAAAAATGACATTAGTGATCACTCCTTTAAAACAGACCTGCTTTGGTCAGCTCATCTATATAACTTTGTGCCGGCGAGGTATCAAAATCGGGAGCTAAAATGCTGTTTGCCCGCAGGTCGGCAATGATCATTTTCAGCAGCTCATCATTAAGCGTAGTGAGCTTACACGGAGATATAGCATATTTCGCTTCACCGTAGAGTTCAGCAAGCTTTCGTCCCGTTTCGGCGTATTCGCCGAAGTATTCGTCGGTGAATGCCCTCCATACTGTTTTGCAAAGCTCGCTGTTTATGCCCACATATTGCTCTGACAGCTCCGGCGTCATTTTTCCTATCCTGACCATTGTAAGATACATCCCGCCTATATCCTGAAGCGGATGTCCGTAGCCCATATCGCCCATATCTATGAACACAAGCTCGTCATCCATAAGCATAACATTCTTGGCATGAAAATCGCCATGCAGCAGGGTCGTTTTTACCGGAAGAATGTCAAAAAGCTCCATCACCTTCGCGGTTTCTTCCTTTGTAAAATATCTGCTCATATATTCCAGTCGTTCCTTGTAGATATCGAGCATATTATTGAGAACACTCGTATCTGCCGGTGTATTATGCAGCTCTTTGAGCAGCTTGCCGAGTCTGCAGCCGAGATCTTCGGCTCTTTCGGGGTTTTCCTTTATTACAGCCGCGACTGTTTTTGCGTTGAGCATCTCATAGACAGCGCCGTATGAGCCGCCGCATTTTACAACATCATATGAGATCGCGGTCGGCACACCCGCTATGAAGGCCGCCTGTGCAAGATCTCTTTCCTCTTTTACGGTATCCAATGAGGCGTTCGGCGTAAATACCTTGATTATCGTTTCGTCATCTATGCGGTACACCTTGCCGTTTGCGCCCTCGCCTATGACCTCGCAGCCATCAACATCTATTTCTCTCAGCTTTTTTGATACCGTCAGGAGATTTGTGAAGCCTGTTACCTCAAATATGTCATAGATCTCCGGCGATGCGTTTATTACCGAGACCTCTCCGGCTGCCGTCTTTTTTAATCTGAGAAAAACGCGAAGCCCCGCCGATGAGATGTATTCCGTATCTGCGACATCTATCGTTATATTATCCTTCTTTTCGCCCGCCGCGGCAAACAGCTCCTTCTCAAACTCAGCCGCATTGTTTGAATCTATCCTTCCGGATATTTTTAATATTCCATTATTAGATTTTTCTACCATAAATGATATACTCCTTTTAAACAATTATAAATCAGTATATCATACTTTCCCTTATTTTACAAGGAGTGTTTTTATTGAAACTTCAGATGGTTTTTCATTATCCTCCTACCGCGCGAAACCTAAAAATGTTATTTTATTGTATCATTATATTATCAGCAAAAACAAGGAGATTATTCAAAATGGCATTATCAAAATTCAGGCGGATCGTATCCGGTTCGTTGGCGGCAGTCATGCTGCTCTCGGCGGGTGCGGCGGCTGTTGCAAAGGACGAAACGGTACCCACCGAAATTTCAGGTACCTATCAGTTTCAGGAGGTAGGTACAATCAGTGATCTTGTGAACAGGATCGCAGAGCCGGTCCTGAAAAGCATTGATACAGCACTCATCGAGGATGGTTCATACAAGGTATTTCTCTGGGATACAGATATGAAGCCCATTGATATCGTGAAATAAAAAAATAATG
>CAMNAT010000249.1 GCA_946531785.1 uncultured Oscillospiraceae bacterium | reverse complement strand
TCACGGTCATTGTTTCCTGTGACCAATCGACCTTACAATTCAAGCCCTCAGAGATCACTCTTACAGGAACGACTGTTCTTTCATTTACTATTTTTGCCGGAACATCGACCTTGACCTCGCTGCCGTTGATCTTGACAATGTCGCTTCCAATCTGCATCTCAACGCTGCCGTTATCGCTTTTTGATGTTACAGTTTTTGTAGAATCATCCCATTCCACAGATGCGCCCAAAGCATCAAAAATAGCTCTCATCGGCACAAGCGTGCATCCATTCTCAATAAACGGTTTTGTATCATTTTCAGCAATTTTCAGCTCTGTACCGTTTATGATCACCGTTACATCGTCACTTGCAGCAAGAGCGCCGGGTATTATTGATACGGACACAGCCGATGCTGCAAAAACGGAAAATATCTTTTTTGTTACGTTTTTCATCGTAATCCTCCTCGTGTTTTGATTGGTCTGTCACTCATTAACTTACTGCAAAGAGCTTATACCCATTTATTAATTATATTACATTTTAATAAAAAATGCAATACTTTTTTTACATTAATTCAGAAGGAAAGAATTTTATCCAATTCTGAAAAATCTGCATCGGTGTGCTTTTTCTTTGCGATATCCACAAGCTTGAGTGAAGCCGTGCGATACAGTTCACACTCTTTCTGATCTTCAAAGCATAACAGATGCTTTTGCACCGTATCATAGTCGCAACGTTCCACCGGACCGGTCAGCGCTGAAACCACACCGTTTTCCAAGATATTTCTGATGTTTGCATTGATCAACGGTTCAAGGGCAGAAAGTGCTTCCCTATCAGAAAAGCCACATTTCTCAAGCATTTCTGTACTTTCGGCAACAAGGGCACAAACAAGATTACTTGCAACAGTACAAGCTGCATGATATACAGTTTTGCTATCTGCTGACAGTATCCGAACGGGATTACCCAGCTTTTCAAAAAACAGCTCCCAATCTTTCAGATGCTCGCTATTTCCCTCTATGCAGAGCCAAGCTTTATTGATAGTCAAATAAGAATCATATTTGCTGCTGATCGGAAAAAGCGGATGAAGTGAATACCCTTCAGCACCTGTATCTTTTATGTCAGGGAACGCGTCATGTGCTGATAATGCACCGCTGCAATGGCATAATTGCTTTCCTGTAAGGTCATATTTCCTGAGCATATTAAATACTTCGCAGATCGCACTATCCGGAACCGTGATAAAAATGATATCGCTATCAGAAACTAAATCAGATAATCCTTCAAACTGACGGCTTTCCGTAAATTTTGCCGCTTCTTCTGCTGAATCGGCATTGCGGCTGTAATAACCGGAAACACAGATGTTATGCTCTGTAAAATACTTTCCCAGAGTAAACCCTACCTTTCCGGCACCGATAAAACCAATACGCATTTTTTTACCTTCCTCCTGAAACCATAATTTGAACACGCCAGATATTAAAAAATGATCTATAACAGTGTTGCATATATTATTCATTATACAATAGTTTGTCTACAAAAACAATACAAATCAAAAAATATTTAAATATGAATGCTAAAAGAAGTTATTAATTCTCAACTAAGCATCAGTTAAGGACACACAAAAAAGCGCTTTCCTTGATCCGTTCCGAAAGCGCTTTTTTATAAGGAGGCGATACCCTTTCGGGTATTTATAATGATTTTCCCTTTATAAGGGTGTAAAACAAGACAAAAACCTAAACGGCGGAGAAATTCATAAAAACCGCTGCGGCTTTTGATCATGTTGTCAAGTAATTTAAGAGCATAGTAAATTTATCATATCATTATAGGGAGAGAAATGTTTATACTATGCTCTTAAATATACATACTCAGAGCGGATCCTTGTCCGCTACGCTTATATAATATCAGAGAAGATAACAGTTGTAAAGCCCGATATTTAACGATTTTGTCCGTTTTTTGAATATTATACTATTCCGTATCTGTCTATCAGTCTGTTATACTCCTCTTCGGTTATCGGAATGACCGTACCGTGTCTGAACGGATCCGGCATTACAAATCCATCCTGCGGAGTGACTATACCGCTGTCAAGATCATCGGTGATAAACGGTTTATAACCGCCGTCTGTCGCGAAGGCATCCATCAGGATGCAGTATTTGTCCTCACCGTTCATTTTAAATGCCGTCGGCCCCTCATAGCCCGTGACCCCCTTCATTGAAAAGCTTTCGATCTCTTTAAACTCACCCTCGGGATCATCAGATACCTCAAGATAGATCGACGCCTCATCGTGGTTCTTGGTCAGACGATAATATTTTTCATCAGCGATCAGGATCGATGTGTCTATAACGCTGAATTCACGCTCTATGTATACTTCCGGCTGTGTGAATGTCACAAAATCCTTAGTGTGTGCGCTGTATATTCGCTGCTTTTTGCATCCGTCGGACTTCACGCGTGATGACCAATACACAAAATAGTCCTTTGTTTTCTCATCATATATTGCCTCCGGTGCCCAGACACAGGCTGCATCATCACCCATCACACGCACCATGCGCTGCTCCGACCAGTTTACAAGATCCTCTGACTCCCATATCATTATCGACTGCGAGCCCTCGCGCTGGCAGCGATACCAGCCTTCGGCGTTTTCCCCCCACTTACCGTAAATATATAGGTCTGTCGCAATCAGGAAAAACCTTTTACCGTCTGCAGATCTGAGTATATGGGGATCACGCACGCCGCCCTCTCCGAGAGTCGAGCGCAGCACGGGCTTTCCGTCGTTCAGGTTCCGCCACTTATATCCGTCGCGTGATACAGCAAAATATATCTGCTCATCATCCGGTGTTTTTTGTGTCCCTTTAAAGTGTGTGAATAAATATGCTGTTGTTTTCATTGTTATTTCCTTTCTAAAGGTATCATATTCTCATCCCATATAAATGCGCGCTGCGCATTCGGCATTTCGATCGTCAGCTCTGTGCTTCCGGGCTGTACCGTTTGTTTTTGCATTTTAACATCCTTTATCCTGCCGCTGTCATCATACTCTGCCGCATACAGGATCACATCTGACGATGCATCGGAATCATTTGTGACCGTTGCACTCACAACTCCGTCAGCGATCAGAGGAGTAGAGGAATATAAAGCATTTATCGGCTTTAATACCAGAGTTGATGATGCATCAAGCGCCATAAGCGTGCCTTCGCTGTGCCACTGTCCCCCGCTGTATTCATATACGGCGCCGCTTATAAGATCCTTATAGCTGAGCCCGCGATCAAGCCCGGCAGCCGGCTCTATCTCAGCGGATGAAAAGCTTCTGTTTCCATAGCTGTTCATTACAACGGTATAGCTGCCGTATTTGCAGGTCATAAGCGCCTGCATATATCCGTCTGTCCCGGAAATATCCGTCCAATCCGAACATCCGTCAGTAGTCATAGCCGCATAACCGTATCGGTCATAGCTGTCGTTCGTCGCATGGACACGGCATAGATTATTTGCTCTTATACTCTGCTTGTCCTTTTCATACTTGGTATTATATATTGTCGTGCTGTATGCAGGGTTGCGCCAGTTCAAAGCCATATATATCCGGTTTCCGTTGTCCTTTATCACCACATTACGTGCCATTTCGTCCGCCCATGCAAATGACGGTCTGCCGTTATCCTCCACAGCAAATCTATACTCTTGTATATTTCTCTGAGCGGCGGCGTTGATGATCTCATCAAAGTTTTCATACATATCAATAACGCCGGTCATATTGTCCTCATAATGCACATTTGCTGTATCAAGATCTCTGCCCCCGCTCATAAGCGTGTTTATATCCCGATGAGAGAGATAATTTGCAATGATCTTCAGCGCTGTGTCATTTTTAAGTGTGAGCGCACTGTAAGCATCTATCGGATAACGCTCCGTTCCCGGATAATAAGCGTTACGGTTCGATATAAGTCCCTCGGTATATTCCTGCGGGATATATACTCCGTTTTCGAGCTTTTTGCCGGTAAAATAATATTTATCTATCACATCATAGACCTTTGACATATATCCGCTGTAATCAAAGCTGTAATGCTTCTTTCCAAGCTCTGCAAGCTGCGACATTTCAACTATAGCGTTTGAGCCGTAGTCACCGGAATATCCGCCCTGGACTGAACCGAAATTCTCGAGTATAGTGCCCTTTGGCG
>CAMNAT010000248.1 GCA_946531785.1 uncultured Oscillospiraceae bacterium | reverse complement strand
TTGTTCAGCCTGCCTCTGCCGTCCTCCGACCACAGCAGCTCGTATGCCGCGATCTCTCCGGATTCGACGGTGATCCTGATGATATCGCCACGCAGAAGCGCTCTTCCGCACTCATCGATCTCATTACCGTCGCCTAACATATACGATGTCTCCACTCCATTATGCCATCCGAAAATCTGATATGTATCGTTTCCATTTTTATCGACAGCTTCATTGTACTTGCTTACGATCATCAGCCTTGACGATGATGACAGCTCTCTGCTTCCGCCGTAGAAGATCAGCACCTGAGCCGTTAATGAAGAAACATCATCATTGTATGCTTCAAATTTTTCCTGCATGTTTTCGGTTATAGACGAAACGGCTCTCACTCCGTAATCGTCATCCTCGGTAAAGCTGTCGGTATCCGGTATGGTAAATACGACCGTATTTGAATCAAGGAACACCTGTCCTTCAAGCTCCATTGCCGTATACCGCCGCAGAGCCTTACTCGATGACTTATACTGCATCTTTCCCTTGCAGCGCTTCAGCCATATGTTGTCGCCGCCATAGCCCATGAGCGAATCAGATGTATGCTCATATGATGATTTATCAACAGGTGTATCTATCTTTAATACCTCACCCTCGGAATTGAGCTGGTATCGTATCACCTGACCATAGAACACCTTTTCCCTGATCTTCAGCTTATCATAGAAACTATTATCGACCCTCAGCTTATCCGCGCAGGGATATGTTTTTATATCTCCCTCGCGGTCAAGCAATCTGACAAATGCGGTCTCCTCATTTTCATCAGCTGTGGACTTTATGACAAAGCCGTACTGCCATTGAGTTTTTGTCGTATCCGAGTTTTTTTCGATCGCGCCTATCTTTCCGAACTTGTCAAGATATATCTTTACGCTGTCCCCAATCTTGACCTCATCAAAGCCGCCGGCATTGCTGTCAGCAACATCATATTTCTGATCGTCTATATAATAAGCGAGATCATCTGTATTGGATATCTGCGTTATTATACCCGTCTCTTTCTGATCACAGATAGTGATGAGAAGTTCGTTATTCTCCTGCTCCTGCAGCATCAGAAGCGTGTCGCTGCCGATGCTTGCAAGCTCTGTTTCCACTCCGTCGGCATACTGTACAGTATAATCGCTATAATCATCAAGCTCTATGTTATAGTTTGACTTTTTGCCTGAGCCGTCAGAATTGCTGTAGCAATACAACATCCTGTCCGCTACGCTTGCGTAGGAGCAAAGAACATTCCGGTAATCATTAAGAATTACAACATCATATGTTCCGTCATCATCGTTATCTATGAGCCGTATATTTCCGTATACCGGCACCATATCAGGCTCATACAAGGTCGCCTTATAGTTTTTTACGATGTCCTTTCCGGTATAAAGCTCAGCATGCTTTGTCCTCGCGCCTTCATAATAGGAATATCTGTTGTCTGAGTATTCAATAACATCCGAGGCATCTATCTCTATGATCCTGTTGCGCTTAGGGATAAAGCTTAACAGAATCCTGTCACCGTCATCCTCACGGTAATAATAATCTCCGTAATAGCCGAGACTGTCAAAGCCTATGCCGAGATCGTTGATATAGGTCTCCCCGTTTATGCTGACATTGCTGTCGGAGATCGGGCTGCCGCTGAGCGATATGCCCGCCGCGCCGTCTATCACGCCATTATCACTGTATATGTCGAGCAGCTCATTCATGAGCTTTCCGCCCTTTTTATAGCTCATTCCGCCATTCTTCCATTCTGCGGTCATTATTTTGACCTCAAGCAGGTTATACATCATTATGAACACCTGCTCGCGCGACGCATAAGCGTCCGCCTCTGCGCTGATACCGTCATTAAGCCTAGTCTCACTCGCAGCAGCGAGAACATTTTTCGGATAATCCCCGAGAGTATTCATATAATTGGCATAGCCTGCTATCCTGAGCAGCATAATATAGCTCTCTGCGATACGGACATTATCATCCGGACGGAAATTGCCGTTGTCGTCGCCCTCGATTATATTTGACTGGTAAAGCTTGTCCACATATCCGGCATACCAGCTGTTCATATTCACATCCGAAAATATCTGTGACGATGACGAGAACGGCTCTGCCTTGTCAAACATGAGCCTGTACAGCACCGCCGCCATCTCCGCTCTTGTGATATTCTTTTCAAGCTGCAGATCTCCGTTCTCATCACCCTCGGCAAGTCCAAGCTGCGTTATTACCTCAACGCGCTGATCTATCGGCCTCAATGCACTGACCGGCAAAGCAGATATGCTTCCAGTAAGGAGCGCTGCTATCAGAAAAATAATAAGCTTTTTCATTTTGCGTCTCCTTTCACGACATTATATATGACCGTGACCGCCTCAGCGCGGGTAAGATCATCCTTCGGATCAAAGACCTGACCCGTCCTTCCTACCATGAGCTTATTGGCGAACATATAATTTACCGCCTCAAAAGCCCAGTCCGATATCTCTTCACGATCGCCGAAAACCGCTTCGGCAGACGAGTCCTTCAGCTTACCCATGAGCCGCATCACCCTGTATGTCATGACCGCCATTTCCTGACGAGTAACAGTTGAATGCGCGTCAAACTCCGTATCTGACTTACCGTTTACTATACCAAGTCGGTATGCCGCTCCGATATATGTAAAAAACCAGTCATTGGGAGTGACATCAAGAAACGGCGTTGAAGCATCCTCGGGCTCCTGTCCCATCATTACCATCAGAAGCTTCAAAGCTTCCGCGCGGGATATGAACCTGTTCGGTTCAAATCTTGTGTCGCTGACGCCGGAAACTATACCAAGCTTATATGTATAGTCTACCGCCTCCAAAGCCCATTTTGCCTCATCCATATCTTCAAACGGCAGTGCGCCGGTCGATCCGGTAGCCTGTGTGCTGCTGTCTGTCCCGGCTGCGGGTGTAGCCGTCGGAGCCGCTTCTATAGGACGCAGCACTACCCCGCCGGAAACGGAGCCACCTCCGCCTCCGCCTCCTCCGCCGCCACCGGAGCCTCCTCCGGAGGTTTGCTGCTGCGCTTCGGATGACAAGGCTCTGAACGCGTCGGTTATGCCATTATATGATGTATAAGTCCTGCCCATCATACCCTTGAACACTTGATCCGAAGCCTTTGCCGGGTCTATTCCAAGCACGGCCTTGTATTTAATTAAAGCAGACTTAACATCATTCCAGTGCGTTGCGCCTGATATGGTCTTTTGCAGCAGATAAAATTCCGCATCGGTAACAAGCCCTTTAAAGCTTTTGTATTCTTTATTCATAGCTTCTGATGCTGCTGCTTTTACGCTGTTGGACGCAGCTGTGCTGCTGTCATAAAGCACCGGTGCAAAGGCTGAGATAACGCTCTTATACGGTTCAACAGCTGCAAGCTCATAAAGGGCTCCCTTGTCTTCATTACAGCTCTCAGTAGCAACTGCCGCATAGAAAGCACGGCGCACATCATAGAAATCGCTTATCCTGCCCTTGTAGCTGTCGTCCTCCGCCATGATCTGATAGACTTTGTCAGGATATATAAGCTTATTTGCACGCTCCATATCTATATCTACATACTCGGCGTACTTATCAAATACCGCCTTGATCGGATCGCCCGAGGGCGATGTGCTCTTGTGCTGCGCGTTGAGGACATTTACAAACTCCTTATATTCGTAGCTTCCAAGCTTGATATAGCTGCTTGTTATAAGCTCGCCGCCGATATTTACATATACTGTATGCTTGCCGTGTCCGGTGTCATTGAGATATGTAAGCTCAAAAACACCTTCAGCATCTGTATAACCAAGCTCAATAAAATTTTCCGCTCCGCCCTCGTCTAAAATGCGTATAAGCACAGGCTGAGCGTCAGCCTTTTTATCCGAGCTTATCCGAATGCTTACCTCGTCGCTTTCCGGACTCTGATCCACGCTTATATCCGTTTCAGCATAACAGACAGCACCCGCCGTCAGTATGATCACAGCGGTCAATGCCGGTATAAAAAACCTTTTCACTTACATTCCCCCCTGATCTATCGTTACCTCTGCCGTTGCGGACTCCCTGTATCCTGCTTCATCCTCTGCGATCACTCTTAAAATATAGCTGCCGCGTTCTACAGTTGAGAGGTCAACATGAATAATATTGCCATCTTCA
>CAMNAT010000247.1 GCA_946531785.1 uncultured Oscillospiraceae bacterium | reverse complement strand
CGTCAGCGGTGACGGTTGGGCTGATGGCGAGGGCGCAACCTACACGGTTACAGGCAGCCAGACGCTACCTGAGGGCAGCGCAAACGCTTTCAATTACACGCTCAGCAGCGGCACTAAGGCGAAGAACTATGATATTACTAAGGTAGAAGGTACGCTGACTATTACGAACCGTAACGATACCGAGCCTGACAAGAAGTATGATATTACGGTCAAGGCAAACAGCGATACCGTGACCTACGACGGAAAAGCACACACTGTAAGCGGTTTCGAGACACTTGAATATACCGTTGGCGGTTTGAAGTACACCGTATCAGGTCTTACCGCAACCGCGACAGAGACTAATGCGGGAACATATACCGTACCTGTTACAGGTACAGCGGTAGTGAAGGACAGTAATGGAAACGACCTGACCGCACAGTTCAATGTGAAAACAGAAAACGGCAGTCTTACCATCAACAAGACAGCGATTTCCGGAGCAATTGTCGGAATGGACGCTTCCAAATACGATGAAGCCGTTTCCGAGCCTGCTATTGTTTCCGATGGCAGGGAGGGCTCCAACGGAGCTGTGGTCGGCGACGACACAACAAAGAATGTGACCTATTACTATCAGAACACTGCGTTCTTAAAGAGTCAGACAGACGATATAAGCGCACTGGATACCGCAGAGGGAGTATATAAGACGATCACTCCCACTACCTTTGAGCCGGGTACCCACTATGTTCTTGCAGTAATTACCGGCGACAACTACAACAATGTGCCATACATTACTCAGAGTGCATTTGAGGTTACACAAAACACCGAAACGGTGCGTACCGCTCCTGAGGCTCCTGCCGTGGACGGCACGAAGGGAACGGTTGCTGAGGCTGACAGAGAAAAGAGCCTTGAATATTCTCTTGACGGCGAGACTTGGCTGCCGGCAGAACTCAATGAGAATGGCGAGTTTAACGCACAGTGGGCTAATCCTGTTACCGACGCAGAGCTGAAGCTCCGCGAGACAGATGACGAAAGCTATGCAAAGCCATCTGCAAGCGCAACAGGAACGGCTGCAATTACAACTACGACCTTTACCGTAAGTTATGATGCCAACGGAGGTATTAAGGCTCCTGAAGCAGCTACAGCTTCGGCAGATCGCACTGTTAATGTTTCAGGTAAGGCGAGCATGACCCGTAAGGGCTACACCTTCACCGAATGGAATACAAAGGCGGACGGCACAGGCACAGCATACAATGCGGGAGACACGCTTGATACCGGACTTACACTCTACGCACAGTGGGAAGCAAACACATATAAGGTAAGCTTTAACGCTAACGGCGGCACAGGCACTATGGAAGAGCTTGAGCTTACCTACGATACGGCGAAGTCTTTGACTGAAAACGCATTCAGCAGAGAGGAATATGTATTCCTCGGCTGGTCTCAGACCACAAACGGAAGCGTTCAGTATCAGGATAAGCAGAGTGTTAAGAACATAGCTGAAAGCGGAACTGCAACACTTTACGCTGTCTGGGCTAAGGACCTCTACAATATCAAGGGAAATATAAAGAGCGCACAGACAGGCGATATTACCCTCAAACTTGTTCGAGGCAATAACACCTTCGTGGAGCCTGAGACGGTTACATACAGCACTGCAAATGAGGAAACAGAGTTCGCACTGAACGGCGTTCCCGCAGGAATGTACAACCTCGTTGCAAAGCAGGGCGATGTCATTATGACGGTAGCTGTGAACATTGCCGAGGATCATGTTGAGCTCGATACCATTACAATGCCGACCGGCAACACAAGCTCTGTGGTTGATGTCAAGGGCGAAGACGCTCCCGCATTTGTAATCGGTGGACTTAACGATGCTGCGGCGGTTGAGGAAATTGACGGTCGTAAGGTGACTGTAACTATCGCAGCCGAGAAACAGAACGAAGCACAGGCAGGCAAAGCCGGTGAGGCGATCCTTAATGAGAGCCGTGCACAAAACGCTGAGTTCTTTGATTTCACCGTAACAAAGACGATCACAAACGATGACACTGTTGAATCCGTTGAGACTATGAGCGAGGTTAAGAGCCCTGTTGAGCTTGTTATCCCGTTTGACTTCAACAGAAAATCCGCAGTAAAGGTTTATCGCTATCATGACGGTGCTGCGGAAGCACTGACGGAAGCTAACACAGGCGAAGAAGGCACATATCGCTTTGACCGTACAAACGGACTGGTCTATGTCTATGCTGCGAAGTTCTCTACTTACGCCATAGTATACTCCAATGCCCGCAGCGGCGGCGGTGGCGGCGGCGGTGGTGCTGCCGCATCTGCTACCGAAGCTCCAAAGGCTACTGAGGCTCCGAAGGCTACAGAAGTTCCGAAGGCTACCGAAGCGCCTACAGCACAGCCTGAAGGTGATAAGTGGTTCAAGGATGTTCCCGAAAGCGCATGGTATTATGCACCTATCAAGGATGCGTTTGACAATGGCAGAATGTCAGGTATCAGCGATGATTACTTTGAGCCTGAAACGGATATTACGCGCGGAATGTTCGCTTATGCGATCTACCGCAGAGAGGGCTTGCCCGAAACAGCCGCGCAGAATAAGTTTGAAGATGTCAAGGCAGATACCTATTATGAGGCTGCAATAGCGTGGGCGACGGAAAATGAGATCGTCACCGGCTACGATGATACGCATTACGGTCCCGATGACCGGATCACACGCGAGCAGATGGCGGCTATATTGTATAGATACGCTCAATTTAAGAAATATGATGTATCAGTAGGTGAAGATACAAATATCTTAGACTTTACAGATGCACAGGATATTTCCGGATATGCGATACCCGCTATACAATGGGCAGTCGGAGAGCAGATAATAACAGGCTTCGAGGACATGACAATGAGACCGCTCCATAATGCGACAAGAGCGCAAATGGCGGTAATACTTAATAAAATAGCAAATATGTTCTAAGCACATAATTAACTGCCTCTTCCGAGAATGCTCGGAAGGGGCAGATTTTTTTAAAGCACTATAAATACTAAATTTGTGTGATAAATATAAATGTTTAGTTCATATGACGCTTTACTTTTTTATACGGCATAGATATAAGGATGTAAATTCGTCTGACGGCACGGCTTGGAGCAAGTAAGAGTTGTGTAAAAGCGATAAAGCAGTCTGAACAGATTGCTTTCTTGCTTAATTTATGGTAAAATATCTTCTGTAAATAGCGGTTTATCGGAATGTCAGATAGATAATATCACACAAATCAGGCAGAGGAGGCTATCAATTTTATGAAAAAAGTATATGCTATTTTAATGATAGCAGTATGTTTTACACTTGCCGGCTGCGGAAACAACATACCGCAGAAAACGGCAACCGCCAAATCGAAAACAACGACATCGGCTCCTGCAAATAACAATGCATCAAAAGCAGGTGATACGCTTGTAGTATATTTCAGCCGCATGGGTAACACCGATTTCCCCGATGACATTGACGCAGAAAGCAGCGCAAGTCTTGTTGTAAACGATGGCTCTGTTAAAGGTAACGCACAGCTTATGGCGGAGTGGATCGCGGACGCGGAGGGCTGCAAAATCTATGAGATTTTGACACAGGATAAATATGCTGCCGATTACAACGAAACAATAAACGCGGCAAAGGCTGAGCAAAACAATAACGCTCGCCCAACGCTTTCAAATCACATTGACAATATAGACAGCTATTCGAAAATATATATCGTCTATCCGAACTGGTGGGGCGACCTGCCGCAGCCTGTGTATTCGTTCTTTGACGAGTATAATATGTCGGGTAAAACGGTTATACCGTTCGTGACACACGGCGGAAGCAGTTTTTCAAATACGATTTCTACTATAAAATCCCTTGAACCAAACGCGGAGGTTATTCAGGGACTTTCGATAAAAGATTCAAGTGTTTCATCATCTGAAACTGAAATAAAAGACTGGGTAAAGAATAATAAGTAACGGAGGCACAGAAATGACAAAGGACGTAATGCTCGTAACGGGCGCAGGTCAAATAAGTATGGCAATTGCTCGGCGTATAGGTTTCGGAAAGAAAATCATACTCGGCGACAAGAATATCAAAAACGCTGAGACAATCGCAAAAATAATGACTGACGCGGGCTTTGATGTAGTGCCTTTTGAGATGGACTTGTCAT
>CAMNAT010000246.1 GCA_946531785.1 uncultured Oscillospiraceae bacterium | reverse complement strand
GACAGCAAAGCTCTCCGTAAAAAACGACACCTTAATCCACACCGTCTGGGGCGTGGGCTATAAGCTCAGTTAACAAATTATTTAAAAATTTTTCATCAAAAAACACTTTCCAATTCCGCTATGATGTGGTATACTTGATGTGATAATATACAAGGAAGTGATATATATGTCTACAAAGGTACTGGTAGTTGACGATGATGTCAACATAGTAAAGCTTATAAAGCTGTATCTTGAAAAGGAAGGCTATACCGTGATCACCGCGCATAACGGCAGGGATGCGATAGAGCTTTTTAAGCATGAGAATCCGTCTATAATAGTTCTCGATATAATGATGCCGGAGATGGACGGCAACCAGGTGTGCCGCGAGATAAGAAAGAGCTCGGATGTACCCATCATAATGCTCACCGCAAAGGGCGAGACCTTTGACAAGGTCTTGAGCCTTGAATTGGGCGCGGACGACTACATGGTAAAGCCGTTTGAATCAAAGGAGCTGGTGGCACGCATAAAGGCGATACTCCGCCGCAGCGAGGCAAAGAACGGCGCAGGTGCGGATGAGGTCATAGCCTATGACAAGCTCGAGGTCAATCTTTCAAACTATGAGCTGAAGATAGACGGGCGCATCCTGGAGATACCGCCAAAGGAGCTGGAGCTTCTCTATTTCCTCGCGTCCAACCCCAACCGCGTGTTCACGCGCGAGCAGCTTTTGGAGGAGGTATGGGGCTTTGACTATTTCGGCGATTCACGGACGGTGGATGTACATATAAAGAGACTGCGCGAAAAGCTTGAGGGCGTAGAGGCGAACTGGACACTGAAAACAGTGTGGGGCGTCGGCTACAAGTTTGAGGTCAGATAAATGTTTACAAGTATATTCCGGCGTATGTTTTGGACATACGCCATCATTTTGGTATTTGTGCTCGGCACTATATCGGCGACGATGACGATTCTCTTCACCCACTTTACCGAGGTGAAGCAAAAGGAGACCGTTCTGCCTATCGCGGACACGATAGAGAGCTGGACGGCAACGCTGCAGATCGAGCAGAAGGATGAATACTCCTTCCGTGCCTATGACAGGGTCCTGAACTCCTGGGCGCAGTTTGCGCATTCGGATATAACGGTGGTGAACCTTGACGGCGAGGTGTTCGACAGCACCTGCGGCATAAAAAGCGTACCTGAAAATATGCTTGAATGTATAAAGACCAACACCTTTAAGCAGTATAAATCCGACTTCGGCGGCTTCTATGACGATTCGGTGCTGACCATTGCCGTACCGCTGCGCTATAACGACAGCGTTATAGGCGCGATATTCTTTAACCGCAACCTTGCGGATATGCGCCGCACGGTTTTGGAGATGCTGGTGCTGTTCGCGCTGTCCTCGGCTGTATCGATCATCTTCGCGTTTTTGATGGTCTACTATCAGGCGCGGAAGATCTCGGCACCGATAGCGGCGATAAACACCGCGGCGCAGAATATTGCCGCCGGAAACTTCAGCGAGCGCGTTGAGGTCACATCGGCGGACGAGACAGGGCAGCTCGCGTCTACCTTCAACTTCATGGCAAGCTCGATAGAGAAGGCGGAACTGAACCGCCAGAGATTCATTTCCGATGTTTCGCATGAGCTGAGGACACCGATGACGAGCATATCCGGCTTTGTTGAAGGAATGCTCGACGGCACGATAGACGACGAGCACCGCGACGACTACCTGCGTATAGTCCTTGACGAAAGCACAAGGCTCACAAAGCTCGTAAACGACATGCTGGAGATGTCAAAGCTGCAATCGGACAACTACAAGCTCGACATCAGCGCGTTCGATATAAACGACCTCATCTGCACCTGCCTTATCAGCCTCGAATCGCGTCTTGAAGAAAAGCAGCTTGAGGCGGATGTCGATTTCCGTCCGGATATGCTCCAGACGCTTGCAGACAAGAACCAGATAAAGCGCGTGCTGATAAACCTGCTTGACAACGCGGTAAAATTCAGCATCCCCGGCTCGGTGATAAAGATAAGCACCTTCGTTGCAGACGGCAAGGCGCATGTGTCCATATCGAACAGGGGCGAGAATATCAACGATGAGGATATGAAGCATCTGTTCGACCGATTCTACAAGACCGACCTTTCCCGCGAAAAGGACAGAACGGGAGCCGGTCTCGGACTGTCATTTGTAAAGAATATTTTAAGACTGCATAAGCAGCAGATAAATGTGAAGAGCGTCCGCGACAGCGACGACAAGAGCACGATAACATTTGACTTCACCCTAGAACTGTCATAAGTTTGAGAGAAATGCTCGTTGCAGCTCGCACCTTTTGCCCTGCTCACATACACCAGTATAGACTCGCAGTGCAAAAAATACGATCTGCTTAGAGCATTTTTCTCAAACAAATTTGGATGAAAGGATTTCAGTGTATAAAAACGAATATCCCCGCCGGACATGGCATAAGATGTACCGACTGGGGGTATTTTTTTATGAACTTCTTCGAGATGACAGCACATGAAGCGGCAGAGAAACTCGGCACGGATACCGAAAACGGGCTGACGGAGCGCGAGGCGGCGCGCCGCCTTTCAGAATACGGGCGCAACACTCTGCCCGATGGGAAGAAGCGCTCTGCGCTGCGCCGCTTTTTTGAGCAGTTCAACGATTTCATGATAATCATACTGCTCGCAGCGGCAGCGGTGTCATTTTTTACATCCCTTCTATCGGGCGAGCCTGATCTCACCGAGCCTGTTATCATTCTCGCAATAGTCACGATGAACGCGCTGCTCGGCACTATTCAGGAGCTGCGCGCCGAGCATTCGCTGGAGGCGCTCAAAAAGCTGTCTGCGCCGCACGCAATAGTCGTGCGCGGCGGCAAGGAGCAGCGGATAGCCTCAGATGAGCTTGTGCCGGGCGATATGATACACCTCCGCGCCGGAGATATGGTATCGGCGGACTGCCGCCTGATCTCGGCAGTTGAGCTGACCGCTGACGAATCCTCGCTCACAGGCGAGAGTGAGCCGGTAACAAAGGATGCGGACATCACCCTTGACCGCCTTACCGCGACGGGAGATCTGAAAAACATGCTGCTCTCCTCCGCATACATAACCCACGGCAGCGCGACAGCGGTTGTCTGCGCCACCGGGAAGAATACCGAGGTCGGCAAAATTGCCTCGATGCTCGTAAACACAGAGCAGGCGCAAACGCCGCTTGAAAAGCGGCTCGCCGCGACCGGAAGGGCACTCGGCATCGCGGCGCTTATGATCTGCGGAGTTATATTCTTTATTGGCACGCTGAAGCACATACCCCCGTTTGAGATGTTCATGACCTCGGTATCGCTCGCTGTAGCGGCTATACCTGAGGGCCTGCCGGCGATAGTGACGATCATGCTCGCTCTCGGACTTTTAAAGCTGTCCTCACATAACGCCATAGTCCGCAATCTGCCGTCGGTGGAGACTCTGGGCTGCGCGACGGTCATTTGCACCGACAAGACCGGCACTCTCACCCAGAACCGCATGACGGTGACGGATACCGCAGCGGAAAACGAGGCTCTGCTCTTTGAGCTTGCCGCGCTCTGCTCCGAGGAGGGCAGCGCAAAGAATCCTACCGACCGCGCGATAGAAACGGCAGCAAAAGAGCGCAGGATCGACATATCGGCGCTGAGAAAAGCCAACAGCACAACACAGCTCATTCCCTTTGACTCATCACGCAAGCGCATGAGCGCAAAATGCGGCGGACGCGTGATAGTTAAGGGCGCGCTTGAATTTGTGCTGCCGCTCTGCGCAAAATACCGCGCATACGCAAAAGAGACCGCGATCACCTCAGCGCACAGGAGCCGCATCCTGCACGATAACGAGAGGATGACAAAAAACGCTCTGCGCGTAATAGCGGTGGCATATAAAGACGACAACACAAGCGGCAAGCTAACGGAGACAGGGCTTGTATTCGTCGGGCTTATCGGCATAGCCGATCCGCCGCGCCCGGAGGCCGCGGCGGCGGTGAATACCTGCAAGGCTGCCGGCATACGCACTATAATGGTGACGGGCGACCATGCGCGCACAGCGCAGGCTATAGCCAAAAAGGTCGGCATAGAATCAGATACGGCATACACCGGCACCGAGCTTGACCGCATGGACGATGAGGAGCTTACAAAAGCGCTCAGGAGCTGCTCCG
>CAMNAT010000245.1 GCA_946531785.1 uncultured Oscillospiraceae bacterium | reverse complement strand
CCCGGCTCGCCTGAAATCACTACTCCGTCGATGACCTTTGCAACAGCCTCATCAGATGACGACCATGTTATTTTTCCGTCGGTATTTGCAGGGGTCACTTCAGCGTTTATGACAGCTGTCGAGCCTAGCTTTATAAGCGTTATGTCTTCTTTGTCCAATGTTATATTCTCAGCCTCTGCCAACGCAGTTACTGTGACCGTGCATTCAGCCGTAAGCACACCGGTCTTTGCCGTAATGACAGCTTCGCCCTCAGACTTTGCCGTTATTATTCCGTTTGCCGAAACTGACGCAACTGCGGCATTATTGCTTTCATATGAGACCTTTGACACGCTGTTCTCCGGCAGCAGCTTTGCGGTGATCTCATCGGTACATCCCTGAACAAGCGTCATTGATGTCTTGTCGATACTGATGCTCTCCGCAGCCTGCAGAACAGTGACCTCACATGTATCCGCATATTCTCCATCGGCGGTTTTTACGATAATATTGACAGCTCCGGCCTTGTGTGGAGTTATCACGCCGTTTTCCACAGATGCAATGTCTTCGTCTCTGCTCTCCCATACAAGGTCGCTCTCATTCACGCCCGGTGCAAAGATCTTTACGGAAAGATTTGCGGAGCTGTCTGCGGTAGAGATCGTCAGTTTGTTTTTATCAAGCGCGACACCGCCCCCGTAGGTCGTGATGGTGAGCGCCGCTGTTTTTGGATCTATATCCAGCGGCTGTGATGAGTTTGAAAAAGCAAACTGCACCTTGCCCGCCGATAAAGCATCAGCCTTACTCTTTACATGACCGGTCACTACATCATTTGTTATGGTGTCGGTGCGTGTCTGCCCCTGATTTACGCCTGCAGCTGTAAAAAGACTGCTTGACAACGGTATACCATTGAGATCTGCGACAGCCATTTCATTACTTATTACGATATCTGCGGCATACACATCATATGGTCTTCCGCCGCTGCGGCTTGACCCATTATGTACCGATACAGTGAGCGATGCTGATTTTATCATTTCCGGATCAAGCGGCGGAAGCTCAAACTCCAGCACCGCAACGCCCTTCCATTCCTTTGAGTTTGTGTTCCATGAGACATTTGACGGTGTTACCTTATCAGCCGTGTTAACAACAAGAACCTGATTGCCGTTGTTGTTCAGAAACGATGCGCTCTGTGTGCACGGAATGGGCGCAAGCGCCTCATCTGCATATACCGGCATCATGCCTGTCACAGATAAAAACATTGTCAATGTTAAAATAAGACTTATAAGCTTTTTATTAGTCATTGCTCCGTCCTCCGTAAATAAAATATTTTCTGATTATATTCTAACATTAATTACAGCAATATAAAAATATTTATTTGAGGTAAACTAATAAATATTTGTCCTGATACTGTTGACTCTGCTCACTATTTATGATAATATCAAACAGAGGTGACCGATATGCTTATATACGAAAAGGAATGGGCAAACCAAAGAAGCAGATTTTTATCTTACACGGTTGAAAATCTGAACTGGCATTTGCACTTTCATGCTGCCTTTGAGATATGTCTTATTCTGAAGGGTATAGTGGAAATAACTATAGATAATGCAATGTATACACTGAAAAAGGGTGAAGCGGTCATTATTTTCCCCAGGCAGCTTCACGCATATAAAACCATAGAGGGATCAGATATCCGTATGATCACATTTATCCCGGAGCTTGTCCCGGAATTCACAAAAAATTATCAAAAAAAAATACCCGCTGACAATACCATCAGAGGGCTTTTGGAATACGAAACCCTTTTTGACGCCAATAATATATTTTTGCAAAAGGGGCTTTTGTATGCCGTACTCGGAAGGCTTGTCAGCGATACAGATTTCAAAGAGGCGCAAGCTGATGAGGATGCTGTTCTTCTTGACAAGGCTCTCCGATATATTGAAGAAAACTATAATGCCGATTGTACCCTGCGCTCTGCATCAAAAAAGCTGTCCTACAGCTACTCTTATCTTTCCCGCAGCTTTAAACGGCTTATGGGTATGAGCTTTACGGAGTATCTTAATCGTTTCAGGATCAACCGCGCAGTTTATTTGCTCAGAACAGAGTCCGGGATCCCCGTCTCTCAGATCGCACAGCTTTGCGGCTTTGAAAGTTTGTGTAATTTCAACCGCAACTTCAAGCTCATAACCGGCACTACACCCAGAAAAATGCTGGCTGATATATAACTCAAATACTATCATATATACCACAAAATCGCAAATTGTCAATTATTGTAACAACAAAACAATTGCAAAAATTATTTCAAACAAATATTTGTTTGAAATAATTTTTTGCAAGATCTGCATTTAAGGTGTCACAGGTTATCACAAAAACCGTTCCCTTGACACATGGCTTTTATCTCTTCAAAGTCCTCGGTAAGCGCAAAGAAGAACTTTTTCTGCTCCTCATTGCCAATCACGGTCACCGGCTTGAGCTGCGCGATGGAATTACCCTTCATCATCATGAGCTCCTTGTACAGCACATAGGTCTCAGGCTGTGCAAAAAGCAGCTTTGCCGGCTTTATAAGACCGGTTTTCACCTTGTCGCCGTAGGATGGATTGACCTCTGCGAGGTTATTTTCAAGGCATGCGGCGATTGCCTCCTCACTGAGAGTCTGCGGCACGCGGTCTATCTCCATGATGTACACATACCGCACATCTTCCGAATCAGCATAGACTGAGCTGTCCACCAGCATAAAGCCGCACTCCTTGGCTGTCCTTTCTGCGGCGACACGCAGCGCCATCTCAGTCGTCTTTTCACCCATGAGACTGACTGTTTTGTCAATGCGGTACTGAAATTCCACCATAGGCGTTGCGTTGTGGAAGCCTGTTACCAGCAGAACATCCTTCATGCGGTAACGGTAAAAGCCTGAGTGATTGGTGATAATCAGTTCGTACCTTTTCCCCACCTCAAGCTTATCCATAGTGACCGGCTCCGCACCCTCCTCATCTATCGGGATGAACTCGTAAAAAAGCGAGTCCGGTATCAGTGCGGACTCATCCTCGGCTAAGGTGAGAGGGACGGAAAATATCCCCTCTGATGCGGATATGCCGCGATAGTAAAAGGCTGTTTCCCATCCGAGATAGCGCTCCCGCACCTCGTTCGTATATCTGGCAAAGCCCGCTGATGCTCCTCCTACAACGTATCGCAGGCTCCGCCATACCATTGGCATAAACGGAGTATCAAAACCCTTTTCAAAGATTGCCCTTAGCTCCGCCGCCCGCTCCGGCATCGGCTCAAGCTCCGCGCTGAGACCTTCCCTGATCTCCTCGGGCAGCTCTACCGTTTCGTCGATCACGCCCTTTTCAATATCATTCACCAGAAGCTCCCAGTTCTTTTCCACATAGCGGCAGAAGTCGAGAAGAAAGCCTGTAAACGTGCAGACGATGTTGTTCAGATCCCTGTCGCAGAGGGTATACCGGGCATTGAGGTATCTGGTATCCGTTCCCTTTGGCGCAAAAACCGCCTCCGCGGGCGCCGAATAAAGGTAATGCCATTTATCCTTGTAAGGTCTGAGAGATGCCTCGGAAATGGGGCCGTAGGGCGTTCCATCGGGCAGCCTTACGATTTCACCGCCGCAGCGGATCAGATTCATTGATCGTCCGCCAAAGTAGTCATCTCCAAGCTGACGGTACAGAAGCCCTGACTGATAGCCAAGGCTGTAACGGGCGAACCAATCGCGCATTCTTTGCGAATACGGTATCATTTTGGGCTTTCCCACCGTTCCTGATGTCTTGTTATACCATACAGGCTTTTCGGCACATATCAGATTCTCCTCACCGTTGCTTACCATACGGTCAATGTATCCTGCATAGTCCTCATATTCCGTGATCGGGACACGCCTCTGATACTCCTCTATGGATCTGATATCGGCAAAGCCGTATTTTTTTCCGTATTCCGTATCCTTATTCGCGGACATCAGCTCCATGAGCAGCCTATTCTGCGCCGCCATCGGGTCCTTTGTCAGAGCCTCATAGAATACAAGCAGCTTTTTTCTTTCTTCTACTCTCTTTTTACGCATGTTGTTCAGGACTTCGTACATATCATTCCCTCTTTTTCTTTTATTCTGAATATACCCGGTATTTAAGATATGTCACATATACTGCATTTCCCGGGATACCAAGCTCTTTTTCATACAGACT
>CAMNAT010000244.1 GCA_946531785.1 uncultured Oscillospiraceae bacterium | reverse complement strand
AACCTCGCTTGACGGAAAAACAGAGTATTATCACGGTATGACGGATATGTCACCCGATATATCCTCATGGAAATGTATTCATCTGCTCTCACCGTCATCGGGCGCGGATACATGTATAGACAATATCGTTGTAAGAGCGGCAACAAAGACGGAGCTTTCCCCCCAATATCATATGGTAAAATTATCGCTTGGCACATACTCGTTTGAGCAGTATGTTCTTGACGGGGAAAGTGTTGTGAATATACCGTCCACAGAAACCTACGGCGACAGCTTTGACGGCTGGAGCATTGGAGGCAAGGTCGTAACAACAGATACACTCAGTAAAACACCCATCAGAAATGACTGCGAGATCACGGGAAAGATAAACGACAGTTATATAGAAGCGCTCTCATCGGTAGGATTCAAGGATTTTCCTGCAGGAAACGAGCTTGCTATGGGCGCGGACGAGAACACCTACGGCGACAACATGATATCGCTTTCCATAACGGGCGAGCAGGGAACGAGCCTTGTCACCGATCCCGACGAGCGTGTAGAGGACTATAAGATCGAATGGAGCTTTGACGGCTTCCGCACGCTTGACGGCGCGCCTACAGGTGAGACAGGGGCAAAATACTGCGACAGCTACGGACTTGTTGAGATAACCGAAGCGGCGCAGTCGGTCGTAAACTTTAAGCTAAAAAAGACCGCCGCAAACTATTATGGCAGAGTAAAGGCAAGAGTGACATATAACGGAAAAACCATAGAGATCGAAAGACCGCTTGTGCTTTTAGGCGATAAGTCAGGCACAGCAATACTTCCGAGAAGCGGCTATACTGCGGACTTTAACAAATACGAAAGCACTATGACGGATTACCGCATTGAAAACGGCAACACGGCAGTTGACGGCTGGGAGACATCGGGAAGTGACGGCACATATATGGATCTGAGATCGGATGCGGCAGGAAAGTATCTGAGCATTTCAAGAGCGGCAACCGGAAATTCCTCGTTCGTTTCAAACAGCATAGGCGATATAACCTCTCAGACGGTGTTTAAGCAGGATATTCGTTTTACAAGCGGCATGACAGGCTCTGTAGAATACGGTGTCGGAGCGAAGGGTGTAAATACAGACATATCTGCATCACGCGCCTTTCAGCTTTCGTTTGACGGCTCAAAGTTAAGCCTTAACGGAGCAAAGGTTTGTGACGCGTCAGCAGGCACATGGTATCACGTTGAAATAACCGCAGACCCGACAACAAAAAAGTGTTTTGCAAAGGTGTATAATATGAACGGAACACTTTTAGGCAGCTCAGAGGTTATGGATTTCGGCACATATACTTCGGGTATGTTCTATCATATAACACTTGGAACAAGGGCGGCAAACAGATCGATAGACATAAACAATGTGACTGTTTACAAGACTGAGATCGATGCGGATACGATAGAAATAACCGGTGCAGACACCGTGCAGATCCCCGATAACGGAACGCAGACGGTAAAATTGTCGGCTTCCGCAAAAACGACTGATGGAGACAGCGCCATAGGAGCGGTAGAATGGTCGATAGACGATGAGCTTGCGGAGGGCGTTTCTATCAGCCCGGACGGCACGCTTACTATCACCTCCGATGCGGCTTCGGGCGATCTGCCGGTAAGAGCAACGATAGGCGGCAAGTCGGCTGTAAAGACAATAAAGCTTACAGGCACAAGGAACAATATCGCGTTTACCGAAGCGCCGCTCGGCATACAGCTCGGCGCAGCGGGAGAGTACCGGTACACGGCGGAGCTCAGGAACGGAAACGCCGAAAAGATAGACGGTGCTGTTACATATTCGCTTGCAAATGCTGACGGAAACGCGGCAGCCTATACAGGTGTTTCAATAAATGCCGAAACAGGTAAGCTGACAGTTACATCTTCTGCCGCGCCTCAAACAATATATGTAAAGGCAACCTCGGGTGACTATTCAAAGCTTGCAAAAACCGTACTGTACTCGTTAAAGTTCAGCTTCGGTACTACGGCGCAAAACGGCTATACGCAAGTCACCTCAGCTGCATCGTACAGCGACTCCAAAGGCTTTGGCATAGAGGGAGCAGCGACTGATGAAGCATCCGCCATAACAGGCAGCGGCGTGACCTTTAAGGTGAAGCTTCAAAAGGGCAGGGTATATTCTGTAAAAGCTGAATATCAGGGTACAATATGCTGCGAGAGAGTAAACAGTGATTTCCCCGGCTTTGACAGAACAAAGGAATCTCTTTCCGAGGACACATATAATGTCGCGATATTCGGCGATGATGTTATGGATATAACGCTCCCATCGGGCGGCAGGCTTGCCTCAGTTGAGATCATACCGGTAGAAAAAACAGCAGCCGCAAAGCCGGATTGGTGGACTATAGGCGACTCGACCGTACAGCAGAACGGCTCATGGGGCTACACGATAGCGGCAACGGATCTGTCGAAATACCCGGAGCTTGCAGCAAAGGTGAACAGCTTCCACAACAGCGGTCAGGCGGGCAGACAGCACAGGAATTACTATACCGAGGGGCTTTTAAACAATGTGCTGACAAGATTAAACCCCGGTGATGTTGTTTCCATAAGCGGAATGGGCACAAACGACTCCTCATCAAGCCGGGCGCAGTTCAAGGCTTATGATGAAATGTATGTGAACGCGATCCTTGATATGGGTGCATATGTGATCTTAGGATCATATACGCCTACAGGCAATTACGGCGAGACACAGGGCAAGGTATATGATGCCGACACCATGACCTTCAAGGGTATGCGTACAAAGGCATATGACCTTGCAATACGCGAGCTGTATGAGGAATATAAGGATAATGACCATGTTCTGGGCTTTTTGGATATAGGCAGAATAGCTGATGAAAAAATGACAGCCGATGTAAAGGCGGCATATGACGCGGCATCCGGCGACGAGTCGGCAAAGCGTGCGGCGGCGAACGCAAGGGCTGAGGAAATGATGGCATGGTGGAAGGACTATAACCACTATTACACAGACTTTTCAAATTATATCCTGCCCGAGATCACAAAGGCAGTAGCGGAGCTTATTATGAGCAAGTAAATACTTGAAAAGCGCCTTGGTCTATGTTATAATACAGTCAAGGCGCTTTTGAAATGAAACGGAGAAAAATATGAGTAAATGGATATGGTATTACGGAGATTTTGAGCTGCGTCACAGTCTGCTGCTCCACACAAGGCGCGACGAATACGACTATATGTTCCCGCCGTTCTGGAGAATAGACGATTGCAGACACAATGTAAGGTTCAAAAAGGAAATAACGCTTGAAAAGCGGTCAAAAATAACGGTGTACGCGCGCGGAACAGGACATGTTGAGCTTGACGGAAAGCGTTTTTCGTTAGGTAAGGAGCTTGTGCTTGAAAGCGGCGCACATACAGTGATCATTTATATAATGAACGCGGAGGGCTTGCCGTGCGCATATGTGGACGGCGATATAGAAAGCGATGAAACATGGCTTGCAAGCGATTATGGGAAATGGACGGGCGCAGGCTGCAGTGATAATTATACAGATATATCCGATGATCCGAATATCTTTAAATTTGCATACGAGCTGATAGAGCCGATCACCCAAACAGCAATAAACGGCGGCGTATTATATGATTTCGGGAAGGAAACCTTTGCAAAGCTTGCGTTTGACGATGTCAACGGCGAAACACATATTTACTACGGCGAAAGCGCGGCAGAGGCTACAGATACAGATAATGCGTATCTTCGCGAATGTGTGACCGAGCCCTGCGAGCTTAAAAGCAGGGCATTCCGATACCTTTACATAACCGGCGGCGGGACGCATAGCTTTAAGGCATACTACGAGTATCTGCCGCTTGAATATAAGGGCAGCTTCAGATGCTCGGATGAGCTGATAAATAAAATATGGAGCGTTGCCGCATATACATTTCACTTAAACAGCCGCGAGTTTTTCCTTGACGGAATAAAGCGTGACCGCTGGGTATGGTCGGGCGACGCGTATCAGAGCCATCTCATAAACCGCTATCTTTTTAATGATGCGGAAATCTCAAAACGAACCATAATTGCCTTGCGTGGGAATGATCCCATAGAAAAGCATATAAATACGATCGTTGACTACTCCTTTTACTGGATAATCAGTATATATGACTATTACATGACAACAGGGGACAGC
>CAMNAT010000243.1 GCA_946531785.1 uncultured Oscillospiraceae bacterium | reverse complement strand
GCACAGCCGCATCTCATGGCCGGGGATCGCTCTTACCGACGGACGCGGCTACACGGGCTTCTATCCGTATTACGGCATAGGAACAGCTTATTCGTTCGCTTATCTTCCCGGCTCGCAGAATACGACAGCGGGTACCGGAACATTATGGGATTTCAATAAATCGCAGTATACACCGGATATATTCGTTATAAATGTTGGAACAAACGACATGGATCAGATAAAGGATGTTCCGTCGTTTGTTACCGAATATGAAAACAGATATAAGTCATTTATAACCGAGCTCAGGACAAAATATCCTAATGCGGAGATATTCGCTCTCAAGGGCGTAAGTATTCCGTATAATAATGTCAACGAGGCAGCGCGAAAGGCTGTCACCGAGATCGCGGCAACAGACAGCAAGGTGCATTATGTGGACACCTCATCATGGGGCGTACAGATAAGCGGAGACGGCATCCATCCCACAATGGAGGGATATAACACGATGTCGGCAAAGCTTGTTGAGCTTCTGACTCCTTATGTTGTATCGGGTACCGAGACGATAACACCGTCATCGATCCCCGGAACAATAGAGTCGGCGCCGTATGTGCCGGAGGAGCTCAAGATAACACCGTACGGCTGCTTCAATGCTCTGGGCTTTGAATCAGCTTTGCCTGCAGGTCAGTCGGGAGTAACGGCAACCTTGTCGACGGAGCAGGCTCATGGCGGAAGCCGTTCAATGAAGATCAATGTTCCGACGGGCAATTATTACTCATCATACTGGGGAAATGCAGCTGATAATCAGCCGATGCCGGCAACAGGCGATAAGGTCGCGGGATATTTCTGGATATATCTGAACGAAAGACCGTCGGCGTTGCCTGTAATTAAAATGCAGGATATTAATAGTAATCCAATTATATATTGTCAGACCGATACAAATGTCGATCTCAGCAAGCTGCCGTTGAACAGCTGGGTAAAGATAAATGTCTTGTCCAAGGGCAATACATATAATTCAACCTGGCCGGTGTTTGCTATCGAAACACCGGCAGGCTTCAACGGATATATAGACGATATCGTATTCGGTAAATTAGCTGACTGATAACACACTTAAAAGGAGGAGAAAGATGAAGAGGAAGGTATTATGCCCGCTGCTTCTGGCGGCAGTCATAGGCTCGTCCATGACTGCACAGGCTTTCGGCGGAGGATATCCGAAGCATCCGGAAACAAATCCGCTCTCAAAGGAGACGGAGAATTCAACCATGAACTGCTGGACTCCATCGGATGAACGATATGTGTTTACCGTGGGCGAGAAAAGGTTTGTTATGCTGGATACCGATGACGAGGGCAACTATTTTGTCCTCGCTGAGGATGAATACGGAAAGTATCCGTTCACGACGGCATATGCAAATAATCCGACGATAGAAACGCGGGTCGTCAATGGCGGTGATGAATCGTTTGTGCCCGGTGCCGCATATGATATGGATGACGAGGCGTGGTTCTTTGACACGGAAAATCAGACAAGCATAGGATACTGGCTCAACCATGAATTCTATGAGGAGGGGAACGGCAGCGGCTATACCCTGCCTGATGAGATAAAGTCGGGGATCATCGAAAAGGAGTGGCAGGTCGAGGGCTACAAGCCCGTGGCCGGATGGCAGGCTGCAAGCTACGGCGGCGGAGCCGGACGTGTGAACGATTTTATCGACAGCAGATATCATGAGGGCTACACCGTGACCGGCAGGATCGCGTTGCTGTCATATACGGAGTATAAGGCGTATGAAGGTATAATCGGGTGGACATATTGCGCTTTGGGGTGGGACGGCTTCATGCTGAGAACACCTTATGCGCTCATAAACGGTGATGCCACCACGCTTAAATACACCTTCGGAAGCATGCAGATAAAAAATAGGACTGCCGCGGTCGATACAAGCGGAAAGATGATAATTGCCGTAAACGATGTTCCGAACAGCTCTAATTTCTATGTAAGACCGGTCATGTGGCTGGATAAGGATTTCTTTACTACGACCGCGATAGATCTTTCAACTGCTGGTGATATTGTAAAGGATGAGATCTCAAAGAACGGCATGGCAAGCCTTTCTGCAATATATACGGATGAGGAGCTGGAGCTGCTGGGCTTTGATGTAGCGAACGCGCCGAAGGTTGACGGCTGCTATGTGGCAGGTACACCCGCAGAGGGGGCATTGCTTTATTCCGGATATGACTATTCATCTCCGGTCGGCTCCGCTGAGGGAGAGAGTGAAACGGAATGGTTCATCTCCGATGAGGCAGACGGCAAATATATGCCCTTGGGAATATCTGGCAAAACAATAAAAACCGACAGCTCGATGTCCGGTAAATATCTGAAATGCCGTGTGACACCTAAGGACAGTGAGGGCAGATCAGGCAGGTATTACTGGAGCGAGCCTTCATCTGCGGTCACCGCGATGGATATCCCCGTCGTTACCGGCGTAAGGCTGGGCTCCTCGAATACTGAGGTAACAATAGCAAACAACTCTCAGAATACTGAAAGTGTAAAGCTGATAAAGGTCGTATACGATGAGGATAATACTCTTGTTTCCGTGACCGGACAGGAGCCGATAGAGATAGTATCAGGGAAAAAGGCGATAAGAAATATGGATATATCGGAGAAAAACAGCGGAAAAAAGGTCGCGTTCATGGTATGGATCGGCAATTCTGAACCGGTATTCTATATGACCTTTGAAAAATAAGGAAGGGATGATGAAATGAAAAAAATAATCGGCTGTTCAATACTTGCTATCATGCTTTCCGCTACAGCATATGCCGCTGATATGGAAACCTATGTGGATTTTGACACAAGAGATGTAAATGTTTCTGGTAAGGTTGAGCAGGCATCCTTTAACAGGATGGTATCTGTCATCATAAGCGGTAACGATGTGCAATACTATGTGAATACCGTTAAAACAACTTCCGATGGTGAATACATTTTCGGCTTCCGCATGCCTGAGAGTGCAGATACCGGATATTATATGATCGAGGTCAATGCTTTTGGGCTCGACGAGCCTGTAGAGAAGGAATTCTATTTCGCGAAGCGGGAGGATATAGACGGAACTCTTGCACTCATAAATGATGCAAGGAGTGAAAGGGAAGTCAGGAGCGCGGTAGAGGAAAATATCGCTGTTCTGAATATTCCCGAGGATTGGTATAAAAGCCTTGGAGCAGACGGAAAGGAAGCTGTTGCAGCGGCGCTGTATGCTTCAAGACCGTATCAGATGATAGGTGATGCGACTATTGTCGCAAACAGAGAGCTTGCCGTTCAGGCATTCAGATATGCCAATGATGGCGAAAAGGTCGAAGCTGCATTGAATAGATTTGCCGATATATATAATATCAACAGCGAAACTGCTTCATGCTATGATCTATACCAAAAAGCCGATTTGGCGAAGGCGGCTCGCTCGATCATGTCAGGTTATGACAGCGTGAGCATAGCAGAGGTCGTAAAGGCGTTTGATGAATCGACTCTTCTTGCGGCTGTAAACAGTGCGCGGGATCCGCTCGGTATCAGTGAGCTGATGACAGAATACAGAGAGGTCATCCCGTTCTCGCTTGCCACATATGACAAGGCGAACGAGGAAAAGATGGCAGCGTATCTGTATAAAAGCACACCGATGAAGTCTATGAATGCCTTACAGAAAGCGATAGAGAATGCATACAAGCAGGAGAGTACACAGCCCTCCGGCGGCAGCTCGGGCGGAGGCGGCGGAGGCGGCAGCTCAAGCGGCGGCGGAGGCGGCAGCGTGCGCTCGTCCAACTCGGTAAATCTTCCGCCGGCGGCCGCACCTGTCCCGACGCAGCCGGCGACAAGCGGTGAAAGCTCCGTGCCGGCACATGACACCTTTAACGACCTCGGAAACTTTGAATGGGCAAAAGAGGCGATAACATATCTTGCAGACAGGAATATCGTAAGCGGAGTGGGCGATAACAGATTTGAGCCTGAAAGCTCCGTGACACGAGAGCAATTCGTGCTTATGATAGTGAATGCGCTCGGATTCGGAGACGATGAAGCGACATCGGATTTTGCCGACATGCCAAAAGATCACTGGGCTTATGATGCTGTTTCCATAGCGTGCGAAAAAGGCATAATTTTCGGCTTCAGCGACAGCGAATTCGGAACGGGAAAGAGTATAACAAGACA
>CAMNAT010000242.1 GCA_946531785.1 uncultured Oscillospiraceae bacterium | reverse complement strand
GCTGCCGGAGGTTTTGTTGTTTTATTTCGTTACGGTAAATCCGTCGTCCGCGACATCTACAGTAATTGTGTCGCCGTCGTTTACCTCGCCGTCGATGATCTTCTCGGAGAGCATATCCTCGATCTTGCTCTGGATGGCGCGGCGCAGCGGTCTTGCGCCGTATACCTTGTCAAATCCCTCGTCGGATATCTTCTCCACCGCCGCATCGGTGAATGTGACGGTTATGCCGTTATCGGCAAGCCGCTTGCCGAGCTCGGTGAGCATCAGATGCGCGATCTCCTTGATCTCGTCCTTTGTGAGCCTCTGGAACACTATGATCTCATCGATCCTGTTCAGAAACTCCGGCTTGAATGCGCGCCTTACCTCTGCCATTACCTTTTCCCTGATCGTATCGCTCTCGCTCTTATCATCGCTTGCGTTTGCGAATCCGAGCTTTGACGACGCGGTGCCGAGTATCTCGCTCGCGCCGAGGTTCGAGGTCATGATGATAACGGTGTTCTTGAAGTCCACCCTTCTGCCCTGCGCATCGGTGAGGATGCCGTCGTCGAGGATCTGCAGCATGATGTTGAACACATCCGGATGCGCCTTCTCGATCTCGTCAAAGAGTATTACCGAATACGGATGCTTGCGGATCTTCTCGGTGAGCTGTCCGCCCTCCTCAAAGCCGACATATCCCGGAGGCGAGCCGATGAACTTGGACACTGCATGCTTTTCCATGTACTCGGACATATCAACGCGGATAAGCGCATTCTCCGAGCCGAACAGTGCTTCTGACAAAGCCTTGGTAAGCTCCGTTTTACCTACGCCGGTAGGCCCTAAGAACAGGAACGAGCCGATAGGTCTCTTCGGATCCTTCAATCCCGCTCTGCCGCGCTTTATCGCCTTTGCGACTGCGGTAACAGCCTCATTCTGACCGATCACGCGGGCATGGAGAGTTTCCTCAAGATGCCTGAGCTTTTCCATTTCCTCCTGCTTCAGCTTCGATGCGGGGATGTTCGTCCAGTCGGACAGGATGCTTGCAATGTCGTCCTCGGTCACCTCAAGCTTTGAGCTTGTGCCGGTGCCCTTCCACTGACCTTTCAGCTCCTCCACCTCTGCCTGCAGCTTCTTTTCCTTATCGCGGATGCTTGCCGCCTTCTCGTAATCCTGGGCGGTAACGGCCTCCTCACGCTCGCTTGTGAGCTTTTCGAGCTCCTTTTCCTTTGTTTTCAGCTCCGGCGGCGCGGTCTGCGCTCCGAGCTGCTTCTTTGACGATGCCTCATCCACAAGGTCTATCGCCTTATCCGGCAGGAATCTGTCGGTTATATATCTCGCCGACATGGATGCCGCCGCCTTCAAGGCATCATCGGTGATGGTTACGCCATGATGCGCCTCATATTTATCGCGGATGCCCTTTAGTATCTCGATAGTTTCCTCAACTGTCGGCTCGCCGACCGTTACCGGCTGGAATCGTCTTTCAAGAGCCGCGTCCTTTTCGATGTACTTCTTATATTCCTTCAAGGTCGTTGCGCCGATCAGCTGCAGCTCACCCCTTGCAAGGAACGGCTTTAAGATATTTGACGCGTCCATCGAGCCCTCTGCGCTGCCCGCGCCGACAATGGTGTGCAGCTCGTCAACGAAGAGAATGACATCAGATGCCTGAGTTACCTCGCCGATGACCTTCTTGATCCTCTCCTCGAACTCGCCGCGGTATTTTGCGCCCGCTACCATGGATGAGAGATCCACTGCCACGAGCCTCTTATCCTTCAGAAGCTCCGGAACATCGCCCGATGCGATCTTCTGGGCAAGCCCCTCAACAACGGCGGTCTTGCCGACACCCGGCTCACCGATAAGACACGGATTGTTCTTTGTCCTTCTTGAAAGGATCTGCGTCACACGCTCGATCTCCTTCGATCTGCCGATGACCGGATCGAACTTGTTCTCCCTCGCAAGCTCGGTGAAGTCTCTGCCGTATTCGTCAAGAGTAGGAGTCGCGCTCTTGCCCTTACGCTTTCTCGCACCTGAATATGCGCCGCCGGCTGCCGGCTCGGTAACGCCCGCGCTCAAAGCGTCCACTACCTCATGGTAGAAGCGGTTGATGTCAAGTCCAAGCTCCACGAGCACCCTTACGCCGACACTGTCGCCCTCGCGCAGTATCGCCATCAGAAGATGCTCTGTGCCGATGTAGCTGTGTCCCATGCTCTGCGCCTCCATTGCGGCGATCTGTAATATTCTCTTTGTTCTCGGCGTGAGCGGCAGCTCAGTCTCCGGCGATAATGCCTCGCCTGAGCCGGTCAGCTCCGTTACCTTATCTATAACCTTTTCCTCGGTAATATCCGCGCGCTCCAGCACCTTTGCCGCAACGCCGGTTCCTTCGCGCAGAAGCCCGATCACGATATGCTCGCTGCCGATATAGTTATGTCCCAACTCGCACGCCGCATCGTGCGCCTCGCTTATAGCGATCCTTGCTTTTTCAGTAAAATTTGAGTATAACATATCTATTCCCCCTTTATTAAGCTGGAGTCAAACCCAGCTAAATTTATATATTCTCCCTTATCAGTTTGGCTCTCTTTTTGTCTCGCTCGGCGGGGCTGAGCTCCTTCCCTTTCATTATGACTGACGGCGCTGTCTTTATCATCAGCTCCAGCGGCGTCATTTTTCCGTCACAGCTTATCATGCCCATGTCCTGAGCGAGCATCACATCGGAGAGCATCGTCTTTGCCTCCTGTGAGCTTATGCTCCGCGCATACTTCAGTATTCCATATGAACGGAACAGCTTATCCTCAAGCGCGTCCTGATGCTTCTGTTTCAAGGTTTCCCTCGCCTGCTTTTCCATATCGGATACCTTGCTGACAACCGTTTTGAGCTTTTCGATTATCTCCCGCTCGGTAAGCCCCATCGTTATCTGATTGGATATCTGATACATGCAGCCGTCGGCATTGGTGCCCTCGCCGTAAAGTCCGCGGACCGCCACGCCCACGCCTGATATCGACTGCAGGACTCGCGATATGTTGCCTGTCATCACAAGCGCCGGAAGATGCATCATCACCGATGCCCTCATGCCTGTGCCGGCGTTGGTCGGACATGCGGTGAGGTAGCCGAATCTTTCATCAAAGGCATAGGTGAGGCTTTCCTCGATAACATCATCCACCTTGTCAGCCGCGTCATACGCCTCGTCAAGATGAAGTCCGCCCATAATGACCTGCAGGCGGATATGATCCTCCTCCATGAACATTATGCTCATTGTCTTATCCTTATTTATAAGGACTGAGTGACCCTTGCCCTCAAGCATCTGCGGGCTTATGAGATGCTCCTCAGCGAGCGCCGTTTTCTCCTGCGCGCTTAGCTTATCGAGCTCCACGCCCTCGAAATCCTTTGACAGGACCGAGTTGCTTTCAAGCACAGATGAATAGAGCTGCTTTGTGACCTCCGCCTTTTTCTTATCGCTGAGCGCCGCCGGAAACGGCGTTTTGTCGATGTTCCTCGCAAGTCTTACCCTTGTCGAGATGACTATTCCATCATTCAGATCGTTGTACCAGATCATTTTGACGCGCCTCCTTCAAGCTGTTTTATCTCCGCGTGCAGCTTTGCCGCGGTCTCATAGTCCTCCTTGCCGACAGCCGTTTTCAGCTGCCGCCTCAGATCGTCCAGATGCCGCTTTGCCTTTATCTCCGCGCTCGATTTGGACGGTATCTTTCCGGCATGGTTGCCGGACTGTGTCTGGCGCAAAACCTGCTCCGCGCCGCTTCTGAATGTCTTATAGCACTCGCCGCAGCCGAATCTTCCCGTCCGCGAAAAGTCGCTCCATGTGTGCCCGCATACCGGACACGCCTTACCGTACTGCTGCTGCGTGGTCGGCTGTGCCTTGAACATATCCATGCTGTCGAACATATCAAATAATTCTGAAAACAGATCCTTCATCTTTATTTACCTCCTTTAATTCCCTTACTATCTCATCCATCAATCTTGCCCGCGCTGCGTCGGCATCCCTGCCGAGCACCTTGTCCGACGCGGCTGTTTTAAGTATTGCCGCCTCCCTTGATGTGATATACCCGTTATCTCTCAGCTTCTTTATATATTGCTCCGCCTGAGCCTCGGTCATGCTGTCGGTCGGGTCGGCGCGCTTTATCATCACGCAGCCGCCGCCTCCGCGCCGCGACTCCACGATATAGCCCTTGTCGGGGCTGAACCTTGTGGAGATCACATAATT
>CAMNAT010000241.1 GCA_946531785.1 uncultured Oscillospiraceae bacterium | reverse complement strand
CTTTCCGGTGATCTGAGCCTTGATGCTCTCGCAAAGAAATTCTATGTTGCAAATAACTATATGTGCAGGGTGTTCAAAAAGCATACTGGGTACACGCTCAATCAGTATATAAGCCGGAAGCGCATCATGCTTGTACAGGAGCTGCACAGGAGCGGGAAGAATCTGACCGAGGCGTGCCTCAGCGCCGGATTCAACAGCTATTCTAATTTCTACAAGACCTATGTTAAGCTGATGGGTACATCGCCGCGCGGGATGGATAAGCAGACATGACAGCGCAGGTGCGTGTCCGCATATAAAAAGGTTAATATTTTCAATGTTTTTGTTTAGGATTTGCAAATTTTTTATACACGATTTCTGATAAAATATATTTATATTTAATATCACTCGTGCTCGTTGCGGGGGCGTCATCATAGATGCGCTCCCCGGGAGAGGAGCGGGCGCGGGTGTTATTAAATATAAGTCTTCTGCATGGTAGAAGGCTTGCAAAAGCGCACAAAGCAGCGCACAATGCTTTGAAAAGACAAATAAACAATGTAAGGAGGAATTTTTCAAATGAACTTGAAAAAGTTTATAAGCGGTGTATCGGCACTCGCCATCGCCGCAAGCGCATTCGCGGCAATGACAGTTACCGCAAGCGCGGAGGATACACCAATAACGTATCAAGACACCAATAACACTGCTGTTGGCACTGTTGTGTTCTCACCGAATGGTGCAGGACTTGGAACATACACAGCTACGGGTATAAAAAAAGGAACGCTGACGATCCAGTATACTATAAGTGGTACTTACAATTCAGACGGATCAGGTGACAGCGCAAAGTGTGATTCAAGATATCGTGCAGGTCTTACGATCGGCGGCAAAACCATTTATGTAAACTCTACTACTAGCAACTCAAAAGGCGGCTGGGGCAATAACAACGAGTATCATATAAACTTCAAGCCTCAAGTAAATAATTATATTGATAAAAACAATGTTACAATAACAATAGTTGCTACGATCAACGAAGACGGCAAAGCTACAGGTCTAACGGTTGCAGGTTCATATGATAATGCTTCAAAAAACGACTTTACTGCTACAAAAATTGAACTAAGCGAACCGACAGATATAAACTCAATAGAATTATCTGCGCCTGAAAGATCAACAAGCTATAGTGATCTTAGCGTAACCCTTTCAAACTTCAGCGCGACGCTTGCAGCTTCGTCACATACACCGTGTTCAGTGAGCGATATTGCTGGCGGCAGCTACTACGCGTATGAATATGATGCAACGAGCAATGAGGTTAAAGTAAAGGAATGTAGCGGCACCAACGGCGCATCAAAAGCGGCAGAAGCAGCAGAGGTTGCTGTAAAAGCAGGCGTAACAGACACCTACATGGCAAGCAAGGTCAACACATTTACAGTAACTCCTAATGATGATACTATTTCAAAAGTAACTGTAAAACATTCAGATTCCGAAAAGACAGCGGAGCTTGCTGCAAGTGATATAAAGCTGAGTGGTGCAGGTTTTATCTCATTCACAATCGTTGCGACCGCTAGCGCCGAAAGCAAGGGTGCTCTAAGTACAAAGCTTTCACAGCTTAGCGGCAGTAATTTTACTGTAACGGTAACAGTAGAATAAGGAGGTAGATAACGATGAAATATGAAAATCCGATTATGAATATCTCCATGTTCGAGGTGGAGAATGTTGTAACAAATGGCTCAGATCCGACCACGCCCACAGGCTACACGGGCGGGAAGAAGACCGTTGCAGACCTTATGACAGCTACCAAAGGTGCAGCAACTAATGTATTAGAATTCGAATTTTAAACCTGAGTTTTAAATGCTTGGCAAATGAATCAGCCGGCTGTGAATACCTCTGCGGCTGAACAGCAAAAACGGACATGCGCGGTCAAGCTCTCTCTGACCGCGCGGGGTGTCCGGGCTTATTGATAAGCGTACCGATATCGGTGTGCTTATCAATGGGCTGTGAAAATAGTTCATTATTTTCGTCCATTAAATAAAGGCACCGCGGCAGAATGCCGCGATCACATGACAGCCGGTGAGTTTTTTTTCTCCTCTTTTTCCGGCTGTGCAATAATCGGACACACCGCACACTCAGTCTCTCTCTTTTGCGGTGTTGTTCGCTTTTTGCTGAAATGGGAACATGAAACAGTAAATAATATAAAAATCATATATAAGGGAGGAATACCATGAAAAAAGCTTTATCATTGATGATATGTGCGGCGCTGCTTACTACTTCAGCCGGGATCGTGAACGTAAGTGCTGATAATACAACCGTTAGCTCGCATCAGGTCGAGTATCTCGGGCGCGGCGGCTACGGTATAGCGGTGGATGATGGTGTGTATCTCAGCTGGCGGCTGCTCGGCACTGAGCCGATGGAGCAGACCTTTGATATATACCGTAATGATGAAATGATAGTCTCGGATATCGACGCGACAAATTATACTGATGAGTCGGGAACGGCGGGTGATGTGTATAAGGTCACACCGCATGGCGGTAATTCGGCTGAAAACGATGCCTTCATAGCCTCCGCAAAGGCCTATAAGGATGTTATACTTGATAAGCCCGAGGACGGTGACGGGTATACATATGAGTTCAATGATGCCGCTATAGGTGATGTTGATAATGACGGTGAATATGAGTTCATAATAAAGTGGGATCCGAGCAACAGGAAGGACAACTCTGTAGCGGGGTATACCGGGAATGTGCTCATAGATTGTTATAAGCAGAACGGAACAAAGCTATGGAGAATAGACCTCGGCAAAAACATACGCGCCGGTTCGCACTATACACAGATGATCGTATACGATTTTGACGGTGACGGAAAGGCGGAAATGGCTTTGCGCACAGCTCCCGGCTCTAAGGACGGAAACGGTGACTATGTGAGCGCGGCAGGCGCGGCGATAGACGGCGAGGAGCTTACATGGGCAGATGCCGCAACGGGTGAGGTGTTCACCGATGAGGATGATCTGCGCTCGTCTACCGGCGGTATCATCGGAAAGATACTGAAGGGGCCGGATTGGCTTACAATGTTTAACGGCGAGACCGGTGCGGCTATGCAGACAGTTAACTACTACCCGCAAAGAGGGAACACCGCGTCATGGGGTGACGAGTACGCGAACCGCTCCGAGCGCTTTAATGAGGGTGTAGCGTACCTTGACGGTGTTCACCCCAGCCTTATTACCGCTCGCGGATATTATAAGCGGGCGGCGATGGCTGCATATGACTGGGACGGCGAGAGTTTTTCTATACGTTGGACAAGAGACGATACCGCTAAGGATAAAAACCTTTACGGTAACGGAAACCACCAGGTTTCGATATGTGATGCCGATAATGACGGTAGGGATGAGATAGTATTCGGCTCAACTGTAGTCGATGATGACGGAAGCATATTGAATTCTACAGATCACGGTCACGGTGACGCGCTCCACGCATCTGACTTTGATAATGACGGCGAGCAGGAGATATTTTCGGTACATGAGGAGCCTGCAGGCTACAAGCAGCACGGTGCCGAGGTAAGAAAGGCTAAGAATGCGGAAATAATCGCGGGTATAGGCGCAAGCGATGATGTCGGAAGAGGTCTTATGGGCAACTTCGACGACAGTATAAACGATACAAGCGAGTTCTTCTCATCTGCGGATAACGGACTGTATGACTTTAACGGTAACACGATAGGTACAGCACCTGCAAATATAAATCCAAGCTTTCTTGTATGGTGGGACGGCGATCTTGAGCGTGAGATACTGAGCCGCACAACGATACTTAAATATGACGCGGCAAATGGAGTAAAGAAAAACCTCGAAGGCTTTTCGGTTGTGCATTTCGGCGATAAGGATGCACCCGCGTTGTCTGTTGATCTTTTGGGTGACTGGCGTGAGGAGATATGCTATCCGACCGAGGATAACGGAACGCTCAGAATATTTATGACGACCTATCCAACGGAATATAAGATACCCACTCTTTTGCATGATACTCAGTACCGGGAAGCGATTGCATGGCAGAATGTCGGATATAATCAGCCGCCGCATCCAAAATTTTATGTCGGTAAGGCGGCGCTTGCGGATAACGGAAAGTATTTAGCGCCCGCGACCGGATTTGACACAGTAAGCATGGTGGGGCCTGAGCCGGCGTTTGTATATCCCACACAGGCGGAGGGATCGGAAGGAACGTTTGCAGTAACCGTCAGGGCTGTGGGCGATGTGTCAGGCGTAATAAGCT
>CAMNAT010000240.1 GCA_946531785.1 uncultured Oscillospiraceae bacterium | reverse complement strand
CCGCGCTCCGCACCGCGAGCATATGTGCACAGACGGGAGTAGCAATATACAGATACATCCGCGGATCGACCACAGGGCCGCCCGCTGAGATCGAATACCCGGTAGAGCCGGTCGGGGTCGCGATTATAAGCCCGTCGCCGACATAGCTGTTTACAAGCTCGCCGTCGGTGAAGAGATCGAGGCTTATGAGCCGCATCCCCTCGGTCTTGGCTATGACCACATCATTGAGCGCGTGATAGCTAACATTCTCGTTATTCACGCGTATCTTTAAAAGCATCCGCTGCTCGGTCTTATAGTCGCCGTCAAGCAGCCTTTCTATCGCCTGCTCCATATCGTCCGGCTCGACCTCGGTGAGGAAGCCGACCTTGCCGAGATTTATGCCGAGTGCCGGTATGCCGTATCTCGCGCATTTTGACGCAACGCCCAAAAGCGTGCCGTCGCCGCCGATAACGAGCATCATCTCCGCCTCGTCCCAGAGCCTTTCATACGGCATGTAGCGGACATCATGCTCACCTGGCAGGACACAGTCATCACCCATTATGACCTCCGCGCGCTTTTCTAAAAGCTCCGCGGCGCGGATGGCGGTGACAAGCCCGATATCCTTTGTCTTATTCGTGATTATCGCTATCTTCATATCCTTGATTCCTTATTTGGGATTTTCCTTAATTTTATCACATGCGCCGGGATATGTCAATATTCACCTGACCAGTCGCAGCCTGAATTCCAGATAATCCGACGAGACGAGCCTGTACCCGATCCCGTCCACGATATCCGGTATCCTGTTCGCGTGCGACGCGGCGTGCAGATGCCCGTAATAGCACTGCGTTACGCCGTACCTTTTCATCATATCGCAGAACGCATTGCCCTCGCCCGCCCGCGACATGGGCGGATAATGCGTGAACACCACTCTGTTCTCCGTCTGCGCCGACTTCAAGGACAGCTCCAGCCGCCCGACCTCGCGGTTAAAATACTTTTCGTCATCCTCTGAAAATCCGCGCCATGCCGGATAGAGCCAGCCGCGCGTGCCGCAGACGGAAATATCGTCTACCGTATATGAGTTGTTATGCAGAAACGATATCGAGCTGTACCCATGCTGCGCGGTAAACTCGTTGAGCTTGCTCATGGTAGTCCACCAGTAGTCATGGTTGCCCTTGAGCAGTATTTTCTTCCCCGGCAAAGCCTCAAGGAAATCAAAGTCCCGCTCCGCCTGCTCGATATAGGTCGCCCACGAGAAGTCGCCGGGGATCACGACGGTGTCCTCATCGCGCACAGCCGCGCGCCAGTTCCGCTCTATGCGCTCGACATAGTTATCCCACCGGCTGCCGAACACGTTCATGGGCTTGTCGATGCCAAGCGGCAGATGCAGATCGCCAATAGTATATAATGCCATTATATCTCCTTCTTAAAAAGCCGCCTTCCGGCGGCTTCTGTTATATATTCCTTATCTCCGGTACATTCATGTACTGGACTATCCTCGGCTCATCGGATGTGAGCGGGCGTATCGCGGCAAGGAATGCCGTAAAATGCGGCATGGAATTATGCTTTTCGATAACGACATCGTTTATCCATTCCTCAATGAAAACGAACTTCGTCTCGTCCTTCCTCTCGCGGTATATCCTGTAGGAAAGATTGCCGTTCTCCTTGCGCGTTTCGCGCGAAACATCACGCGCCGCGCGGATAAACTGCTCGGTGCAGTCCGGCTTTATGCTGAAATTTGCAACTATCTTTATCATCCTGCCGCCTCCTTGTATCTTATACTCCGATTATACCACAATATACTGTATTTGTCAATCAGAATTTGCGGCGGTCACACGGTTTCAACCGGTTTTCTTTACTATGTTTGTGACAAGGTTATCAAAGATGATATCCTTTGATGTCTCAATGTATTTCGCTGAAAAGGTCAGCCCCCAAAGCTTGAATCTCGACTCATAAAAGAGCGCTTTGGTGTCCTTCATGGTCGGGGTCGACTGCGTTATATCACCAGTCAGTACAAGCGGCTCCTCATCGTTTGAATTATTGCTTATGGTCGTTATGATCTTTCCGGCATACGGATCTATGAAGAGATCAACATGCGCGCCGTTTCTTATCGCTGTATCCTCACTGTTATTATTAAAATACAGCGATGCCGAAATATCATCATATTTTCCGGTCAGAAAATCTTTAGCCGGGAGCGAGTCAAAAAACAGTCCTCTTTTTAATGTGTGTGACAGCTTCAGAAAGGTTCCCTTGTTTTTATGTGAATCAATAAAGCCTGCATTTACCGTTACCGCGGCATTCGGCACATACATATCAAAGGATATGTCTATACATTCATCTTCCTTATACTCGTTGAATTTGTCAAGCATGAACTCGACCTCGTTTGTCTGCCCGTCCGCGCGCGGATCCCTCACAAGATACATCACGCCGTTTCCGTCGGTATCAGTGCCGTATCCCCAGTGCTGTTTTGATTTATATCTCCACTCGTCCTTTTCATAATCCTCTGTCAATTCAGGAATGTTACGCACAAATTCATATCCCGTATCCTCGTACATTTTTGCGTACAGCTTATCACCTGTAAGCGGCCCGGACGACGGTACTTCTGTCGGCTTCGCCTCCTGTTCTTCAGCAGGTGCTTCTGTCGGCTCCGGCTCTGATACGGTCGCCTTTTCCGGAGATCTGATAATCACCGAATGAGTGTCTCCGTTCCACTCCACATCCATACCGAAGGTCTCGGATATAAACCGCAGCGGTACCATTGTTCTCTCATCCTTTATATATGAGGCAGCATCGAGAGTGCCGGAATAAGTTTTTCCGCCCTTCACTGTCTTAGTCTCCTTTGAGCCGATCATGATCGAGGTCACAACTCCGTCCCTTGTCAGCGTCACAGTTTCTGTTGCTCCGTCCCAATCGACTTTTGCGGTCAGTGCCTCGGCAATCGCTCGCAACGGCGCAAATGTGCGCTCATTAACGATCTCGGGCGCGGTGTCGAACACAATCTCTTCACCGTCACAGTACACCTTGATAGCATCCTTTGCGCTTGCAGCTACAGACAGCGCCGAGACTGTTGTAAGCACCGTTGAGGAAGCGAGCAGCATACTCAAACATTTTTTCAAACTCATTATCGATCAAGTCCTTTCTTTCATTTTAGCATAAACATCTTATCATATATCCGAGCCGAAATCAATATTTTTCACACAATAAACATAGCGTCGCCGAAAGAAAAGAAGCGGTAGCGCTCCTCCACCGCGGTGCGGTAGGCGTTAAGCACATTCCCGCGTCCGGCAAGCGCGGAAACGAGCATGATAAGCGTTAAAGCTCTGCTCACAAGATCCTTTTCAATATATCTGCTTTGAGCTGCTCATACAGAGCTATCGCCGTTTCGATATCCTCCTTCACAACAAAAAAGTCATCGTTATAGCGGCTTGACGCTTCCCAATCCGAGATCAGAAACGCGCGTGATTTAAGCTCATCCGAGACCTTAAAACCATGTTTTTCAAGCTCAGCGATCAATCCGATGAGATTGTGAGTTTTTCTGTACTCGATACCCATCATTTCAGTCTGGAACTTCAACGCCTTTTCTATTGCCTGCTGCACATGATACGCAGCCTGATCAGTTATCATTTCATCATTGTACGGATTACCCTCGGGAGACAGCAGTAATCTTGAAATTGCAATATCAGCTTCTGCCCGATCAAGCAGGTTGCTCATATATGATCACCCCCTCATTTTCGATCGTGTTCCTGAGACGGCTGCCCATATTTGAATACATTATAATATCACAGTTCCAGTCGCAGATCTCGCCCATTTCCTTCTGGATATTGAATATCGCCATTCCATCCCTTGTATCGGCATCAAGGCAGATATCAATGTCACTGTTTATATTGCACTTCGGAGTGACTGAGCTGCCGAAAATATATATTCTTTTTATCTCCTTATGCTTTTTTGCCATGGAATATAATCCGGCGACTGACTTCTGCTTCAAAGGATAAACCTTGTTTATATTCCTACAGTCCGTCGTTACAACTACCGGAAATCCTTTTTCCGAGAATATATCCTTTGTTTTCATACGCAGACACCTCCCCTGTCTCAAGCATAAATTTACAGCTTATATTATAAACATCTTATCATATATCCGAGCCGAAATCAATATTTTTCACACAATAAACATGGCATCGCCGAAAGAAAAGAATCTGTAGCGCTCCTCCACCGCGGTGCGGTAGGCGTTAAGCACATTCTCGCGTCCGGCA
>CAMNAT010000239.1 GCA_946531785.1 uncultured Oscillospiraceae bacterium | reverse complement strand
AAGGTCGTTGATGACCGCTCATTCCATCCGATCCGTGACTATCTCGGAGGACTGCCGGAGTGGGACAAAACACCGCGTGTAGATACTCTGCTTATAGACTATCTCGGCGCGGAGGATAACAAATACACCAGAGCCGTTATGCGTAAGACCTTATGCGGAGCGGTAGCGCGTGTTATGACACCGGGCATAAAGTTTGACACCATGCTCGTATTATCGGGCCCGCAGGGCATAGGTAAGAGCACGATAATCTCAAAGCTGTGCGGTGAGTGGTTCAATGACTCTCTGCTCTTGTCCGACACGAAGGACAAGACGGCGGCGGAGAAGCTACAGGGTTTCTGGATACTGGAGATCGGCGAGCTTGCGGGGCTTAAGAAAACGGAGATAGAAACACTAAGGGGATTCATATCACGGCAGAACGATGTGTTCCGCGCATCCTTCGGCCGCCGCGCAACGCCGCATCTTAGGCAGTGTATCTTCATAGGCACCACGAATGCGGAGCACGGGTATCTGCGCGACACCACGGGCAACCGCCGGTTCTTCCCGGTAAAGGTATCGGGGAACTCCGAAAAGAAGTCGTGGGAGCTTACGAAGAAGGAAATAGACCAGATCTGGGCAGAGGTGCTTGTGTACTACAAACAGAACGAGCCGCTTATACTCGATGACGAGACCGAGACCTTCGCAAAGAACATACAGCGCGAGGCTATGGAGACGGACGAACGCGAGGGTATGGTGCGAGAGTACCTTGAAACGCTGCTGCCGGAAACATGGAATGAAATGTCCGTATACGAGCGGAGGAATTTCCTTAACGGAAGTGAGTTTGGGGAGATGCAGGTGAAAGGCACGGTCAGGCGTCAGAAGGTCTGCAATATGGAGATATGGTGTGAATGCTTCGGCAAGGCGAAAGCCGACCTTAAACGCATTGATGCAAATTCGATATCCGCTATCATGGCAAAGATGGAGGGTTGGCGAAAGATGGAGAAAAAGAGCAGATTCGGGATTTACGGTGCCGCCGCGGGATACGAGCGGCTTTAAGTGTTCCGATGTGTATGAAATGTTCCGATAAAAATGTATGCTCGGAACATTCAAAAAACGGCATAAAACCGAGTGCCGACAACGGTAGTGTTCCGTTGTTACTATAAAAGTCATATAGACTATATATTTATATTTTAAAAATTAAAACGTGTGTATGTGTATACGCGCGCGCGGGAACGAACGGAATACGGAACACATAGACGGAAATATGAGAGAGAAAGAAATCGAGAAAAAGCTCATAGCTGCGGTAAAAACCAAAGGCGGCATGGCTTTAAAATTCGTGTCACCCGGCATCGTGGGTGTTCCGGACCGGTTGATTTTGTTGCCGGGTGCAAAGATCGCGTTTGCGGAGATTAAAGCACCGGGCGAGAAAATGAGACCTGTTCAGATAAAGCGAAAAAGGCAATTGGAAGCATTAGGGTTTTTGGTATATTGCATTGACGGGACAGAGCAGATAGGAGAGGTGTTAAATGAGCTTGTCAAGGAATGATCTGCACGATTATCAGAAATACGGTGTGGAGTTTATAATACATCACCCTGTATCCGCGCTATTTCTGGAATGCGGTCTCGGTAAGACAGTGACAACGCTTACAGCGATAGAGGAGCTCATGTATGACAGGTTTGAGGTTTCAAAGGTGCTTATCATTGCTCCGCTTCGTGTAGCAATGACAACATGGACGGGAGAGACTGAGAAGTGGGAGCATTTGAAAGACCTCCGGCTGTCAAGGGTGATCGGAAGCGCGGCAGAGAGGGAAAAGGCTCTGAAAACGGATGCAGATGTATATATTATAAACCGTGAAAATGTTGAATGGCTAATACAAAACTATTGCTTTGACTTTGACATGGTAGTTATTGATGAGCTGAGTTCGTTTAAGTCACACCAGAGTAAACGGTTCAGAGCGTTGCGGAAGGTACGGCCGAAGGTCAGACGGATAGTCGGACTTACCGGCACGCCTGCACCTAACGGATTGATTGATCTGTGGGCTGAGATAAATATACTGGATATGGGCGAGCGGCTCGGCAGATATATAACAAGGTACCGTGATGAATACTTCAAACCTGATAAGCGGAACGGCATGGTGATATATTCATACAAGCCTCTGCCGGATGCCGAGGAGCGGATATATGCCAAGCTCTCGGACATATGTATTTCCATGAAGGCTGTGGACTATCTCAAGATGCCGGAAAGGGTGGACAACATTGTGTCAGTTGCCATGAATGATAAAGAATTAAAGCTATATAACACGCTTGAGCGTGATATGCTCCTGCCATTTGCAGATGGCGATATTGATGCTGTGAACGCTGCAGCATTATCGAACAAGCTTCTGCAGATGGCAAACGGAGCGGCATATGATGAGAATGGCAATGTAAAAAACATTCACAGCCGTAAGCTTGATGCATTAGAGGATCTGATCGAGGCGGCAAATGGAAAGCCCGTGCTTATATATTACAGCTACAAGCATGACCGTGACAGGATCATAGAGCGGTTTCCGGCAAGGGAGATAAAGACAGAGAAAGATATCAGCGACTGGAATGCCGGGAAGATAACCATAGGCTTGGCGCATCCGGCAAGCTGCGGTCATGGGCTGAACCTGCAGTCCGGCGGGAGCACAATAATATGGTTCGGCCTGACATGGAGCCTTGAGCTGTATCAGCAGGCGAACGCAAGGCTATACCGGCAGGGACAGAGGAGTACAGTTGTGATACACCACATCATAACCAAAGGCACGGTCGATGAAAGAGTTATGGCGGCTCTTGAGAGTAAGGACATAGGGCAGGCTGCATTGATGGATGCGGTAAAAGCGAGGATAAAGGAGGCGGTTGGATGAACAGATACGAGGAGCATGGCTACAGGGATAGGCACGATTATCTATGCGGTCTGGCAGATGACTACGGTGTGGATGAGTATAAGGTGTTCGCGCTTGCGGAGCTGTTGGGTGAGGAAGAGGACTTTGATATGCTGGTAACAGAGATAGAAGATATGGAGGGTGAATTGTTATGACGGCAAAAGAGTATTTAGGACAAGCATATAGAATAGATCAAAGGATCAATTCAAAACTGGAGCAGATCGCATCACTCCGAGCTTTAATATATAAAGTCACAACAACGCTTTCTGATACACCAAAAGGAACGAGCGATAGCAGCTCCAGAGAATCTATTATAGCTAAGATGATGGATCTGGAAACTGAAATCAATAATGATATTGATAAGCTTGTAGAGCTGAAACACAATATTATGGATTTGATAAATAAAGTCGATAATCCGGAATTACATATTGTTCTTGAGGAAAGATATCTTTGCTTTAAGACATGGGAACAAATAGCGGTAGATATGGGATATAGCCTGCGAAACATATATATGCTTCACGCATCTGCATTAAAAAAAATACCGATGGCAGAAACTTTGCAGTAAATTTCATTGCTTTTCAGTATGTAAATATGTTATAGTTATAATCAGCAGAAAAGAATAATTGGGGCGTTCCGGTGCGGAGCGTCCTTGCTTTGAATCATACATTTCATCATTCATTAGCACATACATTTCATCATTCATTCATTAGCGTTACATTGACTTTCAGCTTTATTTATGATATAATTATTTCATTAAGGTTGGAGGTGATTGTGTGGCACTAATAAAATGCCCTGAATGTAACAAGGAGATAAGCGATAAAGCAAAAATGTGTATTCATTGCGGATACCCATTAACAAATACATCATACTCAGATGAGACGGAAAACACAAATGCAGGAAATAAAAACACAATCACTATTGATGAGGAATCTATTAGGCAAAGGCAGTTTCAAAATGAAAAGAATCCTCTTGAAGATAAAAAACAGCCCATTATGTATGACAATAAAAAAACAGTCTCTAAAACTAAAATAACAGTATTATTGATATTGTTTTGTCTTCTAATTGGTGCGATTGGATTGGCTATAAGCTATCATAACAGTAGAACAGCGAATAGCGATATCGAAAGAACGCGAGCAGCACTTCAACCATATCTCGCCCAACTTGGCACTGATTACGGTGATCGAGGTAAAGAGACTGAAATTACTATGAATGCGTCTTCAGAGTTTATTGAAGGTATGGACAAAGTTTTTATTATGGGGAAAATAGGAACTGTGTCACACGCTTTTTCTGGAGAGTCCACCCAAATAGATATTTTAGATTGGGCGTCGAACACGACCGAAAGCTATGACAG
>CAMNAT010000238.1 GCA_946531785.1 uncultured Oscillospiraceae bacterium | reverse complement strand
TATACTGCATTTCCCGGGATACCAAGCTCTTTTTCATACAGACTGCATATCAAGCCTGTCATCTTATCATAATCAGCCGGAGCCGCATTTCCGAACAAACTGACGGATACATATGCACCCTTGTCAAGCTTGTTTCCGCCCATCCACAGGTCATAGTTGTCCTCTATTCCTACCATAAGATAAGTCTCTGTCTTATGAAGTGCGGTTATTGCTTTTCCAAGCTCCGTTTTTATCTTTTCCTTTGTTTCCGGCTTCACCGGTATCGTGATCTTTGAATCAATAAACGGCATTTTAATTCCTCCTCTTTCTTTGCAAATTTATATGTGCTATAGCTATTGCCGCTGAGCTCTTCTTATCTTTTCCAATAATCCAGTGTCGGCAGCAGCTGCTTCATGTATGCGCGAGCCTGCTGCTCAGTAAAGCTTTCATTTACCATATGCTTCACACATACATCTATCAGCTCATCCATATCATTGTATGTATATGTTCCGTCTGCATAACACCACCGGCAATAATCCTCATTTAGCGTTCCATCCTTATTCTTCCCGGTAATCGCGTCTTCAAGCGGCATTCCGCAGCACTGACATCTCCGCTCACGCGATGAATCTGACTTTGTGTTCATACAAGCACCTCCTCATTTATAATACTCTTATCTCTTATGATTTTCGCTTCTGTCTTACCGAGCTCGTCTATTAGCGCTGCCCTCCTCGGATATTTCTCACGCAGGCTATTTATAACATTCGTCGCCTCAGCTGTGCCTCCCAGCTTTGAAAGCTTCTCTATTGATCCGCATATCCATCTATACCCTCTCCTGTCGTTGACATCAGTTGCGCGATGCAATATCATTTCACTATACATTCGGAAGATCTCTTTCGGATAATACGGTGCTAACACCTCAGCGCATTGCTCTATTAAGCTATTATCCTGTTTAAGCAGTTCAAACAGCAGTACCCACTCATGCTCAGATTTAAGTATTTCCGCATATAAATGGCGCATAAGCTTCTCTTTCAGCTCTCCAAGTATTACTGGATACTTCTGCTCCCATATGCCTAACCTGATATACTCTTCTTTCAGCTTATAATAATAGCTCGTTTTTCCATCATATATCAGCGCTTTTGCTGCAGCCTCAAGCTTATCGGTTTCGCCTGTTATGCTATACAGTTCAAACAGCTGCACGAGCCATGTCTTTACCAGAATATGATTGTTGTGATATTTTTCAGATGCCTCAACACACAAACGCTCTGCCTCATAATAATCTTTCATCTCCATAGCATATGAGACAACTGTCTTTCGCAAATTGTCTATATCGATATTTTTATATGCAAAACTTATCGCTGCCTGTTTTCCTTCCAGCTTTTCTATTATATTGTACTCGATCTCTGTCTGCCTATCTTTTAAATACTCGATTCCATATCTGGTCTGATCAATAAGCTTTGCAAAAGCATTCCTTAACTTGACTGCACTTTTCACATTGACCATATGTGATGCTATCTCAAATAAAGCTACGGCTATATCATCAAATTCCAAAAAGACTTTTTTGGAGGCAAGCTTTATCAGATAATTACAGTATTTGTTTTCATCCTGCACTTCAGCACAGAGCTTTGCTATATCAGCAATGCATCGATTTATCGAATCTGTCAGCGCCCCCGATGAGCTGTCCGCTCGCGAGCTTATTCCCGCTGCGCGGCGCAGCACATAAGCATAGATGTCAAGCGCTATGTCGATTCCGCCTGCATCATAACAGATCTCGCCTCTACTTGTGCATTCATCAAACACAGCGCACACATGGTTACAGCCCCGGTAATCTATGTATCCACGATTTGAGCCTTCTCTTATTGCTCTGTTGATGCTTTCCATGATAAGCTCCATTTCAAGCTCTTCATCCGGCTCGCCAAACTCCATAAGCAGCTCGGATTTGATCGATTCATCCCTGTCTGCAAGCCTGATAAGGTAATTTATCAATTTGCTTTTATCTGTATTTTCAAGCAGACTTTTGATTTCGACACTCATAACCTATCTCCTTGTCCATCTCTTAAAACCGGCGGTTTTTGAAAAGTTCCAATGTGGATCTCACATTTTCTTTCAGCTCATCACTGAACTCATCAAGATCATCAAAACAAATCACACCATCATTTATAAGAGAAAGTATATTAAACATCATCTCGGAACGGCTCATTCTGCCTGCGACTCCGATTTTTCGCTTATCCGATCTTATGCGCTTATAAAGCTCCCAAAAATTTTCGGACGGATCCTTATCTCTGCTCAACAGCTCTATATATTCCCTGTTCAGCCTACCCATATAGTCTTCCTGCCATCCGGCTATTTTGCTTCTGAAAAGCTTCCAGTCTCTTTCATTAAATTCAGCCATTTCAGTTCTTCCTCTCATATAAATATTGGATCATATAAAACAGCTATTTTCATTACAGAACCTTTACGAGTTCGTCTTTGCTTCTGTACTCCTTGTGTCTCGGTGACGGAGCGCAATCCAGTGCGATCCTGCCCATCGGCAGCAGAGCGATCAACTCATAATCTTTAATTTCGGGGAACAGCTCCTTTACCTTATACACATCAAAATGCCCTATCCATGTTGAGCCGTAGCCCAGATCGTGGATCTCAAGCATCATCTGTGTTGTGACGATAGACGCGTCAACATCAGCGAAGTTTTTATTATCAAACGGTCTCACCCATGCCTCATCAGCCTTTGAGCCGATCATGAAGATAACATCGGCAGACGCGATGAACTGCATCTTTGTGCATGACAGCAGTTTTTCTTTTGCTTCAGCGCTCTTAAACACCCATATCTTAAACGGCTGATTATTCACCGCCGTTGGCGCGCAGATCCCCGCCTCGATCACCTTATCGACATCCGCCTGCGGCACTTCACCGGCTTCAAATTTACGAACCGAATATCGGTCATTTGCTAAGTCTAAAAAAGTAGTCATATTGATTCCCTCCTATAGTATAATTTTTTTACAGACAATTGTTACTTAGCGAATCCATTTTCTATATATACTCCATATGATTCCAACATCTTTTTTCTTTCCTGCCAATCAGGTAAGAACACAGAAAGTAATTCATAAAACTTTCTTGAATGGTTTGGTACAAGAAAATGAACAAACTCATGCACGATAACATATTCAATGCACATAACAGGAGCATTTATCAATGCATAATTAAATGTGATGATCTTTCTTTTCGGTTGACAGCTCCCCCAACGCGAGATCATATTCCTGAATCTCAACTCCGGGAATACAACATCATATTTTTGAAAAGCCGGATAAATCGCCTCACAAAGCAGCTTTATTGTATCCTTGCATTTAAGCTGAAGCCATTTATTCATTGTTTTTTGTTTCAGCTCCGTATCGCCGGTATCTTTCACAAAAAGATAAATATACGCTTCGTCACTCTCCACATAGTTTTTATTTGCCGGATTTACCTTTAAGCGTCTTTCGTGTCCGAATATCGTAAATGATTCTCCATCAATAAAATCTTTACTCTTAGGCGCATATTTTTTTGCTTCCTCATATTTGCATAGCGCAGTAATAATGAACCTCTCTTTTGAAAGCATAAATTCATTTATTGACTTTACATCAACAGCTTCATTTGCAGAAACAAAAACACTCCCGTCCGGTTTGATCCTTAAATTGATGTTTTTAACTCGCTTTCGCTCCAGATCGTATTGTATGACCCTGTCGGAAAGCTCTAATTTCTGTATCATCTGAACCTCCTGAGCGCTACTGTGATCACATTATCTATGATCTTATCGACCGTATCAAAATCGATCTTAAAGCCATTTTCTGTTTCATATTTATAAAACAAATCATCGATATCCTGTGCGATCTGATTGTGTATCGTCTGATTGTTATGCCAATCCACCATGTCATGCTCTTTGATTATATCCGTGATCTCCAATGATATATCAGATATTATGTCTATATTTTCGTTAAGATCAACCACATCATCAAGAATTGCCGATATCACACCATAAAACGCCTGAGCATGAACATTCCCCTTTATCTTTTCAGGGTAAGCTATATTTGTTGTTCCGTTCCTGTAATCCTGCATTATCTTCCGCATTTTTTCAAGATATTCAGCCTCTGTTATGAGCCTGTTTTTATATTCTTCAAGAGCATCCTTGATCCGCTTTGAAAAGGATTCGTAATATGCAGGGTTTTCGTCATACTTTTGCTTTATGCTTTTTGTCATGTGCGAAAGGATCGCGTCCGCCTGA
>CAMNAT010000237.1 GCA_946531785.1 uncultured Oscillospiraceae bacterium | reverse complement strand
GAGACCGTAAAGGACTGGACTCCGAAGGCGGTAGCCGAGGAGGTCGGCACTGTGCTGACCGTCGGCGACGGTATCGCGACGATAGAGGGACTCGATAATGTCGAATACGGCGAGATAGTCCTGTTTTCTTCGGGTGTCCGAGGCATGGCTCAGGATCTCAGGAAAAATGAGGTCGGCTGCATCCTTTTCGGCGACGATGATGATATTTACGCCGGCAGCTCCGTAAAGAGAACGGGAAGAACGGCGGGCATACCCGTGGGCGAGGAATTCATCGGACGCGTTGTTGACGCGCTCGGCTCACCGATAGACGGGCGCGGCGAGATCAAGGAGGACGGCTACCGCGAGATAGAGCATCCGGCGCCGTCTATAATCGACCGTCAGCCGGTAGATACACCGCTTGAAACGGGAATACTTGCGATAGATTCAATGTTCCCGATAGGCCGCGGTCAGCGTGAGCTTATAATCGGCGACAGGCAGACGGGAAAGACCGCTATCGCGACGGATACGATAATCAACCAGAAGGGCAAGGATGTTATCTGCGTATATGTCGCGATAGGTCAGAAGGCAAGCTCGGTCGCGCAGCTCGTTGAGGATCTCAGGAAGCATGGCGCAATGGATTATACCATAGTTGTATGCGCAACGGCATCTGATTCGGCGCCGCTGCAGTATATAGCGCCGTATGCCGGCTGCGCCCTTGCAGAATACTTCATGGATCAGGGCAAGGATGTCCTTATCGTGTATGACGATCTTTCAAAGCACGCCATCGCATACCGCTCGCTCAGCCTGTTGCTTGAGCGCGCGCCGGGGCGTGAGGCATATCCGGGCGATGTGTTCTATCTGCATTCAAGACTTTTGGAGCGCAGTGCACATCTTTCCGATGAAAGGGGCGGCGGAAGCATAACCGCGCTTCCGATAGTAGAAACACAGGCAGGCGATGTCTCGGCATATATCCCGACCAATGTTATATCCATTACGGACGGGCAGATATTTTTGGAAAGCAGCCTGTTCTTCTCCGGACAGCGTCCGGCGGTGAATGTCGGCATATCCGTATCGCGTGTCGGCGGCGACGCGCAGACAAAGGCGATGAAAAAGGCGTCGGGCACGCTGAGGCTCGACCTCGCGCAGTACCGCGAGATGGAGATATTCACGCAGTTTGCGAGCGATCTTGACGATACCACCAAGCTGCAGATAAAATACGGACAGGGACTTATGCAGGCACTGAAGCAGGACAGATATAAGCCGTACAGCCAGGCGGAGAATGTAATCATCCTTGTGACGGTGCTCGGCAAGGTGTTTATAGATATATCCGCAGATGAAATAAAGTCCGCGATCGCGGGGATGCTTGAGTTTTTCAATGATAAGCATTATGAGCTCGTCGAGAGGATCGACGAGACAGGGCTCTTGACCGATGAGGACAGAAGAGAGATAACAGAGCTTGCAAAGAAGTATCTCAGCGAGCGGTAACGGGAGTGGATAAGAATGCCAACCACCAAGGAAATAAAAAACCGCATGAAGAGCGTGCAGGACACTAAAAAGATCACGAATGCGATGTATCTCATAGCGTCCACAAAGATGCGCAAGGCAAAGAGCGGGCTTGATCTCACCAGACCGTATTTCGATGCGCTGAAGGGCGAGATAAAACGAATATTCAGAATAAATGCCGATATCGAGAACAGGTATTTCTATCCGCCGAGCGGTGCGCATGATCTGCCCGGCTCGTATGGCTATCTTGTGATAACCGCGGATAAGGGGCTTGCGGGCGCGTATAACCATAATGTCATAAAAGAGGCGGAGCGCCTTATGCGTGAGCACGAGGATCCGAAGCTTTTTGTTGTCGGAGAATACGGCAGACATTATTTTCAGGCGCACGATATACCGATAGAAAAGAGCTTTTTATACACCGCGCAGAATCCGACCATACACAGGGCGAGGGAGATCTCCGCAACGCTTTTAAAAGAGTTTGACGCGGGAGACGCAAGAAACTTGTCAAAGCTTTTCATAGTCTATACCGACATGAAGGGCGCGGCGGGGTATAATGTGACGACAACGCGGCTTCTGCCGTTCCATCGCGGCGACTTCATCGTGCCGAAGATGACCGAGGAGCCGATAAAGCGGCAGTTCGAGTTCTTCCCGTCGATAGAAGGAGTGCTTGATAACATAGTTCCGAGCTATGTGACCGGATTTATATACAGCGCGCTCGTTGACAGCTTCTGCAGCGAGCAGAACGCGAGGATGAACGCGATGGACGCGGCGAACCGCAATGCGGAAAAGCTTCTGGATGAGCTGAAAATAAAATACAATCATGTTCGTCAGAGCGCGATAACCCAGGAGATAACCGAAATATCCTCGGGCGCAAAGAGTATGAAACGAAAATCGTAAATTGGAGTGAAAGATATGGCGGGAAAAATCGTACAGATTTCCGGCTCCGTTATAGACGTAGCCTTTGAAAAGCAGGAGATGCCCAGAATCAGGGAGGCGCTCACCGTTGTCCGTGACGAAAAAACGCTTGTCATGGAGGTGGCGCAGCATATCGGCGATAACATGGTAAGATGCATCATGCTTTCCGGCAGCGAGGGACTGCACAGGGGCATGGAGGTAACGGCGACGGGCAATAATATCCGTGTGCCGGTCGGCGAGGCGACTCTCGGCAGACTTTTCAATGTTCTCGGCGAGCCTATCGACGGCGGCGCGCCGATAGATGACAGGGCAGAGAGATGGAACATCCACAGGAACGCGCCGGCGTTTGATGAGCAGAGTCCTGCGGTAGAGATACTTGAAACGGGCATAAAGGTCATCGACCTGCTCGAGCCGTACCCGAAGGGCGGAAAGATCGGTCTTTTCGGCGGCGCGGGCGTGGGTAAGACTGTGCTTATACAGGAGCTTATCCACAATGTCGCTATGGAGCATGGCGGCTATTCGATCTTTACCGGTGTCGGCGAGCGCTCGCGCGAGGGCAACGACCTCTGGCGCGAAATGAGTGAGAGCGGCGTTATGGATAAGACCGCGCTCATTTTCGGGCAGATGAACGAGGCGCCGGGTGTCAGGATGAGGGTGGCTCTTTCCGGACTTACCATGGCGGAGTATTTCAGAGATACGGAGGGCAAGGATGTCCTGCTCTTTATAGATAACATATTCAGATTTGTACAGGCGGGCAGCGAGGTCTCAACGCTCCTGGGCAGAATGCCGTCAGCTGTCGGCTATCAGCCGACGCTTGCGGAGGAGATGGGCGCGCTGCAGGAGAGGATAACGTCCACTAGGAACGGTTCAGTAACCTCCGTTCAGGCGGTATATGTCCCCGCGGACGACCTTACCGATCCGGCGCCTGCAACGACCTTCTCGCACCTTGACGCGACTACTGTTCTTTCGCGTAAGGTGGCAGAGCAGGGCATATATCCGGCGGTAGATCCTTTGGAATCAAGCTCAAGGATACTGGAGGCATCGGTACTGGGCGAGGAGCATTACAATGTTGCAAGACGCGTTCAGGAGGTGCTGCAAAAGTACAGAGAGCTACAGGATATCATAGCGATCCTCGGTATGGAGGAGTTGAGCGAGGACGATAAGCAGGTCGTAGGACGCGCAAGGCGCATCCAGAGATTTCTGGCACAGCCTATGCATGTTGCGGAAAAATTCACCGGAACACCGGGCGTATATGTGCCGCTGAAGGAGACGCTGCGCGGCTTCAAGGCGATAGTTGACGGCGAGGTCGATGACTATCCCGAGGCGGCGTTCTATAATGTCGGTACGCTCGACGATGCCAAGGTAAAGGCAGAGAAGCTGAAGGCCGGTGAGATATAATGAATACCTTTAAGCTGAGGGTGCTTGCCGCTGAAAAGCCGCTTTATGAAGGCGATTGCGTGTCACTTGTGATCCCGACTATAAGGGGTCAGTACGGCATACAGGCAATGCACTATAATATGACCGCGGCGATAGTGCCGGGAATGCTCAGGCTCACTCCGCCGGAGGGCGAGGTCATTGTTGCCGCGATCTCCGAGGGGCTTGTAAAGGTCGAGGACAACAAGGTGCTTATCCTTGTCGATACCGCCGAGCGGCCGGAGGAGATAGACGAAAACCGCGCGAGACGCTCCGCGGAGGCGGCGGAGGAAGCGCTGCTGCAGAAAAAGAGCATACATGATTATCAGGCGGCGCAGGCGAAGATGGCAAGAGCGATAAGCCGTCTGAGAGTAAAACGCTCGCGCAGCATCAATAACTAGTAATAATATACAAGAAATGCTTGTACTCTGCGCGGGAATTTCATTGT
>CAMNAT010000236.1 GCA_946531785.1 uncultured Oscillospiraceae bacterium | reverse complement strand
TGAGCCTGTAACCTCAAGGCTGATCACACCAACAACCATATCCTTGTCATAGCCGCCATCTTTCGTATATGCAGCACCATCGACTACTGTAGGGGTTGCCTTGTTCTCTACCGGTGCAACATAATCACCTGTCTTAACAACATAGATGAGGTCAAGAGCTGCAGCATTGCCGCCGCCTGCCTTCATAACAAGATCGGTATCTTCTGTAAGTGTAAGCTCCTCCGTGTTAAGCTCTACCCAGTTTGAGTTCTCCTTTGTTTCTAATGCAAATGTATTTTCACCAAGTGTGAACGGAAGGTTTGCGCCGCCCGAGCTTCCCGAGTACAATACAGCATGGATCTGGTACTTGCCTGCCGGCAGAGTCGTGATGGTTGTATCATCTGTCGCATAAGCTGAACCCGACTTGGATGATCTGATCTTTGTGTTGTTGGCATTTGAAGCGGTAAGACCATCTATATCCTCGCCCTCTGCAAGGAATACAACATTGCTTGTTTCTGTTGCTGTGTAATCAAGAGTTACTGCCTTGTTATTCTCGTCAAGAGTGAATGCGTGGTTATACTCCTTGTTTTCTGCACCCTTCTCATAGAGAGTACCGTTAACATTTATATACTTCGGATAAGCTACCTTTACGGTGTCACCCTCGTTACCGATTCCCGATACGATAGAATTGCCCTGATTGTCAGCTACAGAAAAGCTGTATTGTGCAGCTGCTTTGTAAGTAACCGTTACTACTGTAGAGCCGTCAGCAGCTATCAGATTATCAGCCGAGTTATCGCTTACATAGATGTACTTCTGACTGCCTTCGTTATAATATGCAGCAGTATCTACCGGAACCTGTGTGCCTACGACACCGTTGCCGGTCGTGCTTGCCTTTATATCATTGCCGTCCTCGTCTACATACTTTACCGTATAATCAGCCGTTGCAACCGATGTATCCTTTGAATAAACAGCAATAGCTCTTACAGTGCTGGCACGTCCCACATTGAATGTAAGAGTCTGCATATCCGAACCTGCCTCAAATACGAGATAGCCCGTTGATGTTCCAAGTGTTGCATCCGCCGCAGTACCTTCGATAGTTACACTATAGGCATATGACTGCGTTGCTCTACCGTCAACTACAACGATATCGTCCTCTGCCAGGCCCGCTCCCTCGGGAAGTGTCACACTGCCCGAACGACCACCTTTGCCAAAGTTAAACAGACCATACCCTTCACGATAACGCAAATCTCCATTCGTCGGGAGTAAACCATCAGCATTTGTTGTAAAGTTATAATATGCCTTGCTTATATACCCTGCAACCTCTAAATTAGAAGTCAATGTCGGACTCTCCGCATTTGCCGTTACAGCCATGCCTGCGAAAGCACTTGCAGCGATAGCGAATGCGCTTACGCCGCTTATGAATTTCTTAAAATTCATAGGAAAAATCTCCTCCTTTAAAATTTTAAATACCTGATGCCCGCCCCCGGTCAAAACCTACTCCGGAACCTACACCGGACAGACCAGGACGGCATCACCTTGATGTTTCGGGCATTTTACCCAAAACTTATCATAATTTTAACATATATTTTCTAAAAAATCAAGCAATTTTTATAATTTTTTAATAAATTATTAATTTTTTTTGACATGGTCGGAAGTAGTAGTAAAATAACTGTATGATTCTTGAATTGAAGCTGTAAATTTTTGTTTATAGAGCTGTTCTCCCCCTTTACAAAAGGCGAAAAATATGATAATATACCGTAAAAGAGGGTGATCATTATGTACGGGTATGAAATATTCCATGAGGATATATTAAACAGGCTCATACGGAGCGTGAGAGAGGGCAAGAATGCGGCGGCATATATATTTGAGGGGCATAAGGGGCTGCATAAGTCCGAAGCGGCAAGGCTCTTTGCTAAGGCGCTTGTATGCGAAAACCCGGAAAATGCCCCCTGCTGCGGCTGCCCCTCATGCGTGGAGGCGCAAGCAGGATCGCATCCGGATATTATATATGTAGAAAAGGAAAAGGACAGAGCATCGCTCGGTGTCGGTCCGATACGCGATATGGTAACGGAATGCGGCATAAAGCCGTTCGGAAAGCGGCACAAGGTATTCATCATCGACGAGGGCGATCTGCTCACTCCGGAGGCGGAGAACGCCTTTTTAAAGATAATAGAGGAGCCGCCGGAGTACGCTGTATTCATCATCATATGCTCAAATGCGGAATTCCTGCTCGAAACAGTGCGCTCGCGCTCGATCATCGTGACCTTCCCGCCCGTTCCGGAGGAGATAGTACAAGACTACATTGAGCGCAAATATCCCGACGAGCCGCGCATAGATTTCTTTGTGAAATACTGCGAGGGCATACCCGGGGCAGCGGACGAGCTTATAGGCGATCCGGAGCTTGAGGGCTTCCGCGACGAGGTACTATCCCTCGTTCCCCGACTGCTCTCAAAAAACAAGATACACGGCTTCGAGGCGGCGGACTATGTCGAAAAGAACAAGGACAAGGCGGCAGATATCTGCGATCTGCTCCTGATGTACACCCGCGACGCGATGGTGATCGCAATGGGCTCGCCGGAAAAGGTCATAAATACCGATAAACGGGATAAGCTTGATAAGCTTGTAGAGGCATACCCCGCCGAGAGGCTCGTTGCCGGCGTTACAGAGCTTATCACTGCCAGAAAAATGCTCGACCGGCATGTTAAGGCATCCGCGGCGATACTGCACGCAGCCCTTGATATTTAGCGCAAAACGGTCAAATTTACACAAAAATAGTATGATATTGTCAGAAATGTTTTTTACAGGTTGATATATAGCAAAAAAACTGTCGAAAAGCACAAGATATTGAGGATTTTTTAACGATTATGTCTTGACTTTGGTGACAAGATTTGATATAATGTAACTACTGTATGCAAATGATTTTATAGAAGGAGTGATACAGATGAAGTCTACCGGGATCGTTCGCAAGGTTGACGAACTGGGGAGAATCGTTATACCGAAGGAGCTTAGAAAAAAGTTCTGCATCGATGAAAAGGACGGTTTAGAGATATACGTTGAGGACGAAAAGATCATACTTAAGAAGTATGAACCGTCATGTGTATTCTGCCAGAATGTGGATAATGTAGTTGATTTCCACGGCAGAAATGTTTGTCCTGAGTGTATCAAGGCTCTCAACGAGAAATTAAACTGATTTGCAACAAGACAAAAAATACCGCGGCGATCCGCGGTATTTTTTGTCTTTACTTTTTCTTTGCGCGAAGCATGGCACCTTTACACACCGGCTCCGGCGCGTTCATTGTGACTATCTGCTCCGGATGCGGCGCGACGGTTATCGGGTTACCTTCCCCGTCCTGCATTTCACGAGCCTTTATCGAAAGATACGGCTTCCCCGGCTGCAGGATCTCTATCTCGTCACCCTCAAAGAATCGGTTGCGCTGCGTGACGGTCATCCTGCCCGTATTTTCATCATAGTCCATTACTATGCCGATAAGCTCATAGTCGCGGATATACGAGCTTGTCTCGTACACCTGCGCCTCCGCGCCCGGTCTGCCGAAGAAGAAGCCTGTTGTATACGGACGGTGGCTGACCTTGCACAGCTCATCAAGCTCCTCGGGGTTGAATTTATAGCCTTCCGGATCATCAAAATAGCGGTCGAGCTCGCGGCGGTAAGCGCCGACAATGGTAGCCACATAGAACGAGGTCTTTACCCTGCCCTCGATCTTCAGGCTGGACACGCCGCTCTTTACAAGCTCCGGTATATGCTCGATCATGCACAGATCCTTTGAGTTGAATATAAATGTGCCTCGCTCGTTTTCCTCAACATCGAAATATTCGCCCGGACGCTTTTCCTCGACCAGCGAATAGTTCCAGCGGCACGGGTGCGCGCACGCGCCGAGATTTGAGTTCCTGCCCGTCATATAGTTTGACAAGAGGCACCTGCCGGAATATGAAATGCACATGGCCCCATGCACGAACGCTTCAAGCTCCAGCTCCTCCGGGATGTTCGCACGGAACTCCGCTATCTCATCAAATGACATCTCCCTGCCCAGCACTATTCGAGACGCGCCCAGCTTATGCCACATGAGCGCGGACATATAGTTGGTGTTGTTCGCCTGGGTGCTCACATGTATCGGCAGCTCCGGCGCAAGCTCCCGCATCATCGAGAATATCCCGAGATCCGCTACCAGCACCGCGTCAAAGCCGAGCGGGCGTATCTCCTTTATATAGCTCTCAAGCTCCGCTATATCCCTGTTATGCGGGATTATGTTAGCGATGAGATATAC